>CAZGYS010000209.1:0-9837 GCA_964530305.1 uncultured Leptospiraceae bacterium | reverse complement strand
GACAATCCGGGTAATGTAATCATGCGCGGACCCGTTCGCCTTCGAATACCAGGCGCACGGGTCCGCGCATGATTACATTACCCGGATTGTCCGTGCCGCCGGACCATTCCAGTTCCAGGCTGCCGCCGCGCAAGCGAATGCGATTCTTTTCGCCGCCGCGATTGGTGAGCACGGCCGCCACCTGCACGGCGCAGGCTCCGCTGCCGCAGGCCAGCGTTTCGCCGCTGCCCCGTTCGAAAGTGCGCTGGTAGAGGCCGCCGTCCGCGTCGGGCGAAACGAATTCCACGTTCACCCGTTCGGGAAAGGCCGGGTGCGATTCCAGCACGGGTCCGATTTCTTCCAGGGGCACGGCGTCCGCGTCCTCGGTAAAGATTACGCAATGGGGGTTGCCCATGGACAGCATGGTGGCGCGAAAATCGCCGAAGCCGGGCAGGTGGAAGGGCAGGTCCACGAAGGGCGTGCCGGGAGTAGAGGCGTCGGCGGTCGTCCCGCTTGTGAGCTTCGCGGGTTCGAAGGGGATTTTCGCCGCGGCGAATACCGGAGCGCCCATGTCTACTTCCGCGATGCCCGTGACGCCGTTCATTTCCAGCACCGCCGCGCGATGGAGTCCGGCTCCGCTTTCCAGGGTAAACTCACGGCGATGATCCGTATTCCCGTGGCGGCGGGCCATGAGATACGTGATGCAACGCAGCGCATTGCCGCACATGGCCGACGAGCTGCCGTCGGCATTGAACATGATCATGCGGGCGTCCGCTTGCTCCGACGGCGCCAGAATCACCAGCCCGTCCGAACCGATGCCGAAGCGGCGGTGGGATAAGGCGGCGATGGTTTCCGCCGAAAAGCGCGGCGGCTCCGGCGCATCCAGAGCATCGACATAGATGTAGTCGTTGCCCGTGCCTTCCATCTTGGTGAATTTCAGAATGTCCGAACTCATGTTCTCCGAGTGCTCCTCGCCGGAGCGTACTCCGTCAAGTCAAATCGCCCGCGTCCGAATCGGCGCCGGCGGGAATTCCCGGTCCCCGGGGCGGTGCCTGGCGGATGTCCTGTGAATATAAAAGCGCATATTCGTCTTAGCGCGCATAAAAAGTGAAAATACTTACTCCTCCTCAAAAAAACGGAAGCATGGCGCACGATACCCATCGAAGAATTCTTCAATGGAATTCTCTACGGCTCGCGTTTTACCCGATCCCCTGGGCGAACTCCCCCATCAATACTGGGACGTCGGTTCCATCCGGGATTTCATGGAGGCCGCCGCGCCCTGGATCATGGACTATTGCGCTCGACGCCTGGATTCGGATCCTGATATTCTGGGCGATTTTTTCGTGTACTTCTATGAGCGCGCCGAGACCTGCCTGGAAACCTACAAGTCCCATCAGCACATTCCCTTCACGGGTTACCTGGCCACCTACCTTCGCCATCAGTACATGAACTTCATGCGACCGCGGCTCTATAATCGCGTCGCCGAATTCGCCGTGGGCGACATCTACGAGGCCGACCCGTCCATGTACGCGAACCCCGACGCGGAGCCGCCGGAAGTTAAGGGCGAAAGTACCTTGAAACCGGGCGGCGGACTTCGCGCGAAGGAGCTGGACCGGTTGAACGAAAGCCTGGAGAAGCTGTCCCTGGAAATGCGTTTGCCCGTGAAGCTCTTCTACGGGATCAATTTGAATCGCGGTGAGCTGCGGGCCGTGGTGGAAAATTCATCTTCGCCCGCGGGCGCGGCGGAGTTCATGCTCGAATTCAATCGCCGTCGCGAGGCCCTGACCAATCGCCTCACTCGCCTGCGTCATCGGGCGGCGCACCTGGATTATTTGATTCACTCGAATCCGGTTCGGCCGGGCATCAAGGCCGGCCCCGTAAAATGGAAGCGCTGGAAGCATCGCATTTTGAAGACCATCAATGGGGAGCGAGCCGTTTTCAGCCGGGCCGACATCGCCGTGCTGCTGGGCGTCAATCGCTCGACCATCTCGCGGCGGCTGGAGCGGGCGGAACAATTTTTGAGGACGGAAGTATCATGAGTAATCGGTTAAGAGTGGAAGGCTGCCCGCGCGGAGAGCGGCTGCCGGAATTCGCCATCGAGGTCTTCCAGGGGGCGGCGCCGGACGCCGAGCTGGATCGCCATGTTCGGGATTGCGATGAGTGCTTGCGGGAGCTCGGGGAAATTCAGCGCGATTTGTTGCAGGCCGAGCGGGTGACCGCGGCCGCTCCGTCCGTTTCGAATAAGCTGCCGACTTTCCGAATGGAAAAGGGTCTGTTGCGGTCGATATTGGGCTTTGCCTTTCAACGTCCCGGGCCGGCCTTTCGCTCCGGAGGGCATAGCGTGATCCATTCCAGCATCATTCCCCTTACGAATGATTACGTACTACTGGAAGTCTCGGGAGCGGAGTCGGGCATGAAACTCCACCTTGAAAAAGGGGCAAAAAATGGGGACCGGATACGGATTTCACTTTACATAAACGACCAGCTGTCGGATAAAAGAAAACTTCACGAAAGCCTGAGCTGGGATATTCAAGCCTTTAGTCCCGGTCGCTATCGCCTACAGCTTGAGGAAAAGACCGTCTTAACATTTGACATTAAGGAATGAAACTGAAAATCGTCACAAAGGGCGAAGTAAACATCGTTCGCATTGAAGGCGCCATCAAGTCGGGTAACGAATACGACCTGGCGGAAAAGATGGAGAAGTACATCAAGCCGAATATCGCGCCGAAGTTTATCATCGACCTGAAAAAAGTTCCCTTCATCAATTCCGCCGCCCTGGGCATCTTTCTGAATATCTTCAAGCATGTTGATTATCTGAAAGGTCGCATGGTCTTCGCCGGTCTGAATTCGGACGTTGAGAATCTGATGGAAATTACCAAGCTGACCTCCGTGTTCGAAATCTTCCGAACCGTGGATGAAGCCCTGGAAAGCTACGACTTCTAGCTCCCCCCAACGGCTTTCCCGACGCCTGCGTCAGACAAAGGTCGTCGTCTCCAATCCATTTCATCGATCGCCCCTTCAACGTGAACGCGCGTTAGCTTTGCTCGAATCGGTTTGTTAATTTTTCATTAGTATGCGGTGGAGATTTTCCCTCCGTCGATGCTTCAGTATCGATGGCTGAAGGTTCTCTTAAAAGGAAGGGCCTCTCCATGCGCCACGCGCGGGCGGGTTTCAGGGAGGGGGCGGCGCCCCCACCCTGATTGGATGCCACACGATTACGTCGATGCGTTTCACGAAGTGCAGAATCGGTTCGGTGTCGGGTAGTTCGATCCCGTGGCAGGACGTCATGGTATTGGTTTCGATTTTCGCCTGGGCCGGTTGCAGGGGCCAGGGGATGTGCTGCACCTCGCCGCGGCGGATTGCTCCGCGTCCATCCACCGAATACAGGCAATAGCGCTCGGTGAGCCAGTGTTCCAGGGTGCCGGGTTTGGATTCATAGACCGGACCGGTGGGGCCGTATTCGCCGATGAATCGGGCCGGGGCGGCATTGCGATGGGTGCGATTGCTGACGTACTTGATGTCCGCGCCGAACTCGCCCGGCGGCGAGTATTCCAGGCTGATGTCGGCGTTGAAGTAGGGCAGGTGAAACCATTTCCGAGCCAACCAGACGGCCAGGGGATTGGTCGCCTCGAGCCCGAAAAAGAACACGCCCGGTCGCCCGTCCAGTTCCACGTAAGTGCGCACGTTCAGCTCCGGGAAGGCGGAGATCCAGGGCATGGGCGGCACCCAGCGGGGGCGCACATTGCTCATGCGAAATGGTACCACCGCGAGCCAGGCCTTGCCGTCGTACAGGTCCAGCTTCAGGCCGGGCGGCATGAATTTTTGCAGATAATCCGGTTCCAGCGGCCAGTGGGCAAACAGCAGGTCTCGCCAGGCCTGGTGCATGATCCAGGGGCTTTCCGGCAGGGGATAGGGGCGATGTTCGGTCGCTTTCAGCAGATGATGGGCCATTTTGTCGGAACTCCGACGTCATTTTTTTTCTCAGGCCCCTAAGTTTCAAGTCTCCACCGCCGATAGAGAAGACAGGGTATGATCTCACCACTGGACCATATGCGCAGCGGCCTTCAGCCGCCTGAGGTGTCGGAACTCGGACACCCCGGATCCGGAAACGCGGACGGAAGTCGCGATCTGGCGGTGTCGGTACGTCCGGATCGCCTGACCATTTCCGAGGAAGCCCGGGAAAAGGCCCTGGCGATGACGGGCAAGAAAACCGAAAAGAGTAATCCCGCGGAGAAGGCCGGCAAGGGCGAAACGGGCCCGCCCGGTCAACTGACCGACGAAGAAAAGGAAGTCGTCGAGGAACTCAAGAAGCGGGATCGCGAAGTGCGTGCCCACGAGATGGCTCACATGGCCGCGTCCGGCGGACATGCCGTCGGCGGACCCAGTTATGAATACCAGCGCGGACCCGACGGCGTGCAATATGCCGTGGGCGGCGAAGTGCAGATTGATACCAGTCCCGTGAAGGGCGATCCCCGAGCCACCATCGCCAAGGCGCAGGCCGTGAAGGCGGCGGCGTTGGCGCCGGCCGAACCCTCGGGGGCGGACCGGGCCGTCGCGGCGGCGGCGGCCATGATGGAAGCGGAAGCCCAGGCTCAACTGAATGAGCAAATGAAAACCGGCGACGGCGTCGACGGAAAGGGGACCGACAAGCAAGGCGGCGGGCAAGGCATCGCGGACAAGCAAGGCGATTCGGAGAAGACCCATCGCCATGAGCCGTTGGATTTTTTAGCCTGACCGGCCCGACCTCGCGTGAACGTGTCGACCTGACCCGGCGCAGCCCCGCCGACCAGCTCCGGCCCTGGACGAAATTCAATTGAATTGATTGACTTACTTTCGCCCCGAGGATAACCTTCCCGGGTGCGCGCGAAAAACCGAAGCGGCGCGTCGCATCAGGAAAGGCTCTTGTCCATCACTACTGAATTCAACTCCATCGGCCCCGAACATCCGACCTATCTCATCGCCGAGATCGGTCTCAATCACAACGGCTCCCTGGAGCTCGCGCGCGAAATCGTTACCGCCGCGGCCGGTGCCGGAGCCCACGCCGCGAAGTTTCAACTCTACGCGTCCGACGCCTTCATCGACGAACAATCCAGTCTGGGAGACGCGGGACCCGGTTCCCTGCGGGACTTCTTTCGCCAATTCGAATTAAAGCAAGACGAGTGGGCCGCGCTGGCCGAACATACGCGCGCCGCGGGATTGGATTTTTTCTGTTCCGTCTTCGACCGCGAATCACTGGATTTCTATTTGAGCCTGGAGCCGCGCTTGATCAAAATCGCCTCGTGCGATGTCGACAATCGCCTGCTCATCGAGGACTGCCGCGAAACGAAACTGCCGCTGCTGATCTCCACCGGTACCGCGACGCAGGACGAAGTAGCTCGAGCCGTTGAATGGCTGGGGGATTCCCCCGCCGTGCTCATGCAATGCGTCTCGTCCTACCCCGCGCAAGCGGAAGACTACAACCTGAACGTTTTACCGGCCTGGGCCGAGCGTTACGGTTTGCCGGTGGGTCTGTCCGATCACTGCGAACACAATTACGTCAGCCTGGCGTCCGTCGCCCTTGGGGCCTGCGTCATCGAACGCCACTTCACCAGTGCTCGCTCCTTGCCGGGTCCCGATCAGGCCCTTTCCCTGGAACCGTCCCATCTGGCGGATCTGGCCGCCGGGGTGAAGGCCGTGCGCGCCGGTCTGGGAACGGGACGCAAGGCTCCGACCGCTTCCGAGGAACCGGCGCGGGTCGGGGGCCGTCGTTCCTTGCATGTTCGCTCGGACGTGCGCGGCGGCGTCAAGCGCCAGGACTTAATCGCCCTGCGGCCGGGCGGGGGCGTATCACCGGCCGAGTACGAACGTTACCTGGGGCGTTCCGTAACGGACGTGACGGACCCGAACGGGAGGTAGGGCGGCGAATTCCGACGCGTGACGTCGTCGGCTGATTGATATGGCGATTGATGCGGAAGAAATGAAATGGTATATTTTGTATACCATGCCCCAGCACGAGAAGAAGATCTCGGCGTATCTAAAGAAAATCGGCGTGGAACACTACCTGCCCTTGATCCCGAAAACGCGCAAGTGGTCGGACCGCACGAAGGTGATCGAGTTTCCCCTGTTCCCGGGTTACCTTTTTACCTACACGGACTGGGCCGAGGGTCGCATCAAGGCCCTGCAACATCCGGGCGCCAAGGCCTACATCCGCCACCAGGGTGAGCCGGCCTTCATGACCGGCGACGAGATCGAAAACCTGAAAATGCTGGTGGAGCACTCGCGGGAGATCCAGTCCGACCCGGACACGAACTTCCCGCCCGGTCAGACGGTCGAGGTGCGCTACGGTCCGCTCAAGGGCGTGCGCGGTGTCGTGGAACGCGTGAAGAATAAGAATCGCATCTACGTGCGCGTCCCCATGCTCAATCGCATGGTTTCCGCGGAAGTGGACGTGGTGGACCTCAACAAGGTCAATTGAAGTTTTGTATTGAGGCGCTCGGCTTGATCGGTTTACGATAAATCGCCGTGCGCAGCATGCGGTTCGCGGTCCACTTTTCCTTCTCAAGAACAAGACCCAATCTCCGGAATTCGCCTTCGTAGTCCGGCAACCGGCGAGCCGAAATGCGACACGTGACGCGAAAGAACCAGTAGAGTAGAGCAAGCAACGGGCGTGGACCGCCCTGGAAATCACTGAAGTACCACAGCCCGTCGGGGCATAGCATGCCGTGGACGTGATCCGTAATTCTCTTCAGCTCCGCGGGTTCGAATGAATCCAGAAAGAAGTTCGTGCAGATCAAATCGAATCGCGGACCGGAAGGTAAGCTAAGCACGTTCGCCGTTTGGAATTCGAGGGAGCATTCGTGCGCGGCCTCGAGCCTGGTGGGTTTCATGCCCCGTCGCGCCTTCTCAACCATGCGCGGCGAAAGATCGACGAAGAGGATGCTTCGGGTTTTCCCCGTCTTTGCCAGGGCTCGCAGAAAAGAGCCCGTGCCGCCGCCGAGTATCAGGGCTTCGCCGGTCGAGGGGAGGTCCTGGATGAGGGCTTCTCGACATTTTTTCAGGCGATTCCCGAACAGCGCGAA
The DNA here is from genome assembly GCA_964530305.1 of uncultured Leptospiraceae bacterium. Taxonomy (GTDB): domain Bacteria; phylum Spirochaetota; class Leptospiria; order Leptospirales; family Leptonemataceae; genus CAZGYS01. The sequence goes on along the minus strand of CAZGYS010000209.1, from coordinate 2,800 downwards.
GGCCAGTAGATCGTAGAATCGCGCCAGAAAATCATAGCCCCGGCTAATGCGCTTGCCCATCCGCCGAGCAGGGGAAAAATTTTCGTGTCTCTCGACAAGGCATAAATTAAACCGGTCTCCCGCGATGAGCACCGCCCGCGCACTATTCGTTTACTCCGGACTCTGGGTGGCCCTGTGCGGCTTCGGCCTGGCCCTCTCCACTTACGTGACCACCGGCATTGCGCCGAACTACCTCTACTGCGCGTTCTGCTTTTGCTCGGCTTTTTTCACCTACTCCCTGGATCGATTTTTGACGCGGCTTTCGCCGGAGGACGGCCTGAATCGTCCGGGGCAACGGGAATGGCAGGAGGCCCACGGCGGTTCGCTGCGCGCCGCGCTCGTGGCGGCGGGTCTGGCCGGGCTGGGGCTGTTTTTTTTTCTGGAACCGCGCATGTATCCCGGTCTTGCGGTCTTCGCCTTGCTGGCGTTATTGTATGTATGGCCCGGACCGCGAACGGGACCGACCGCCGCCGCGCGAGGCTTCCTAAAGCCCTTTCTGCTGACGGCCGTTTGGATTGGCGGCGTCGTGTGGATTCCCTTGTTCGCGGAACGCGCGTCCGTCGGCGGTGGGCTTGACGCGGCGGATACGTATCTCGTCGGCGTTCGCTTCGCGCTGTTCGCCGCCAATTGCGTGCTCTTCGACGTGCTGGATTATCGCGGGGATCGGCGCTTCGGAAAAACCACTTTCGCCGTACGCCATGGTCGCCGCGCGGGTCTGCGCCTGGCGATTTTCTGCCTGCTGGTTTGCGCGGCGCTGGTCGTCTCCCGCGTCGTTCATCTGGGCGAACCGGCCTTCCTGCGCGAACTCGTCCCGCCGCTGGTATTCCTATTGCTTGCGGCGAATCCGCGTCGGCTTCTATTTGCGCGCGGGAGATCGGGATTCATGCGGGCGCTTTTGGACGGGCTTTTGCTGCTGCCCTTGCCGGTGCATGGGGTGTATGTGCTGATGGCCGGTCAATAAGCGGATCGGCAAGGGCGATTGAATCGGGCGCCTGAACCTCAGGCCGTAACCGCGGGACGCTCGTTATAGCGTTCCAGGTCTTCCATGGTGACGAAGAGCTGGTGTTCCGGTTCCAATCCCAGTTTCATGAGCACGGCGTAATTGCGACCCACCAGGAATTGCACCTTATCCCGTCCCAGGGCTTCGATGATCTTTTCCAGCAGGGGGACTTCCTCCACGAACTCCGGCTGGGCCGTCAGGTCGACGACATAGCGATCATTGCGCGTGCTCTTGCGAAAGTGTTCCGTGAAGAGCGCCTTGAACTTCGACATCAAGTTCATGGAAAAATCGCCGTCGATCTTGAAGATGGTCATGCCGCCCCGGCGATCCACTTCGATGCGCGCGTTGCCCTTGACGATGTTCATCTTGCGTTCCAATCGCGCCAGCGCCGTGATGCGAAGAAGCTTCTTCACGACGAGTTCCGCCTTGAAGGGTTTGGCGATGTAGTCCGCCGCTTGCAAGGCACGGGCCCGCATGACGGTGTCTCGATTGATATCCGACGTCAGCATTACTACCGGCACGCGGCTGAGGCTGGGTTCTTCCTTCATGCGATGCAGCAACGTAAAGCCGTCCCGGTCCGGAAGATTGAGATCAAGAAGAATGGCGTCGGGCAGGTGTTTGCCCAGGGTGCCGGCGGCTTCGCGCACGCTCGAGGCGATGTGCACGGTAAAGGCCGACTTCTCCAGAATGCGCTGGAGTAGAACCTGGATGACGGGGTCGTCGTCGACTATGAGTACGCTGGCCATAATATTAAATCGTCCTTTTCCCGGTCGACCTTAGATGGCCACTTGATGGAGCGAGTTGTAATTGTCCAGGTCTTCCTGGGTAAAGAACAATTGATCCTCGGGATCCATATCCATGGCCACCAGGTTCGCGTAGTTGCGTCCCACGAGAAATTGAAGCCGTCCCGCGCCCAGCATTTCGATCAGGCGTTCCAGTAGCTGGTTCTCGTCCGCGAACTGGGGCTGGGCCGTCAGATCCAGGACATAGCGATCATTGCGACTCACTTTGCGGAATTGCTCCGTCAGCAGAGTTTGAAATTGGCTCAACAGGCTGACCGAGAAATCGCCGTCGATGCGAAAGATGGTAACTCCGGGTCGGCGGTTGACGGAAACATTCGCCGAGCCGCGCACGAAGTTTTCCCGACGCGCCTTCATGGCCCGCGCCGCTACCTGGCCGACTTTTTTGGAGACCGTTTCCCGATTAAACGGCTTGGCGATGAAGTCCGCCACTTCCAGGCGCCGTGCCTGGGCGATGGTGTCTCGTTTGAGATCCGACGTAATCAGAATCACCGGAACTCGTTCCAGGCTCGGTTCCTGACGCATGCGTTGGAGAAAGGCCAGGCCGTTGCGGTCCGGCAGGTGCACGTCCAGCAGAATCACGTCCGGCATGTGTCTTTGAAGAGTGCGCGCGGCTTCACGCACGGAATTGGCGCCGTGGACGGACTAGTCGGAAGTTTCCAGAATCCGCTTTATGAGCGTCTGAATGCTTGGATCATCATCAATTACGAGAACACTTGCCATGATTAACCGGCCCTATTTTATATCTGTTTATACTGATGGAATTGATGATAATGTAGGCTGAATTGTTTTGCAAGCAATTTCTGTTTGGATTCATACCATTTAACCCAATCTTAGTCCGATCCCTGGTTTGCTACGGGGTTTTTGAAGGGCGTCCAGGAGGTCTTTTTTGATCGCCGCCCCGACAGGGAGCCATTTCGCTGCTTGTGCCCACCATCCAATCCGGTCCCCCGGTAGCGCG
>CAZGYS010000208.1:0-9875 GCA_964530305.1 uncultured Leptospiraceae bacterium | reverse complement strand
CTCGCGAAAGGGCATCGCCGGTCAACCGCAGCACATGCCGTTCCCGCAGGGGCTCTAGAAAGATGGATTCGCTTTCGCGTCCGCCCTTACGCAATTCGTCCAGCATGAGCACCATGGGATGCGCGGGGTCTACTTCATTATCGCGATAAGCTCCCAGCATTAAGAGATGACCCGTATCCTGGTCGGTCATCAAGAGATGAATCAATTTGAGGCTGGCCGCGTCCGCCCACTGTAAATCGTCCAGGAAAATCACCAACGGGTGTTCCTTGCGCGCGAAAGCCCCCACGAAGTTACGAAATACCACATTAAAGCGGTTCTGGGATTCCGTGGGCCCCAGAGCGGTCACGGGCGGCTGCTCACCGATGATTAGTTCGATTTCAGGAATCACATCGCTGATGACGCCTCCATTGGAACCCACCGCTTCCAGCAGGCGCTTCTTCCAGGCCTCGATGCGCTCCGGCTCCTCCGTCAACAATTGACGCGCAAGTTCCTGAAACGCCTGAATCACCGCCGAATACGGTATGTCCCGTTTGAACTGATCGAATTTCCCCGAAATAAAATACGCGTGATTCTCCACCACCGGACGTTGCACTTCGCCAACCAGGGCCGACTTCCCGATGCCCGAGTAACCGGCCACCAGCATTAGACGACTTTCGCCTTCGCACACGCTCTTGAAGGAGGAAAGCAGTACGGCGATTTCTTCCTCTCGTCCGTACAACTTCTGACGAATCCGAAACTGCTCGGAACGATCCAGGCTCCCCGGTTCGAAAACATCCACCCGGCCCGTCTCACGCAGCAGGCGACGACACGTTTCCAGATCCGAACGCAAGCCGAAGCTGGACTGATAGCGGTCCTCGGCCGTTTTCGCCAGGAGTTTCATGATGATGGCCGAAATCGCCGGCGGCACGTCCGCCCGCTTCGTCTCCGGCGGCGGCGGATTACGGGCGATGTGACAGTGCACCAGTTCCATGGGATCCTTCGAGGAAAATGGAGGCGCGCCGGTCAGCATTTCGTATAAAGTCACGCCCAGGGAATAAAAATCGCTGCGATAATCCAGGGAACGATTCATGCGACCCGTCTGCTCCGGGGACATGTACGTCAACGTGCCTTCCAGGGAGGCCGGACTGCGCAGACTCTGCTCTTCGCGCGAAAGTACCGAGGCGATGCCGAAGTCCGTGATTTTGACGGTTTCGCCCTTGATAATGATGTTGGCGGGCTTCAGGTCCTTGTGAACCACGTTGCGAGCGTGAATTTCGCCGAGCATGGCGCTCAATTGCGCGGCTACCTGTAAAAACCGCTCCAGGGGCAGACCGCCCTCGGTAAGCGATTCGCTCAAGGCTCGACCGCCGAAGTCCTCCAGGACGAGGGCCGAGCCTTTTTCATATTTCTCAATGGCCAGCGCGCGCACGACCCCCGCGTCCTCAAGCTCTCGCGCCAGCTCGTATTCACGACGAAGGCGCGCGCTGACGCGCGGGGAATCGCCGTTGGGGAATTTCACGACCACGGGACGCTGATCGCTTTCGCGCAAGCCCGCGTGTACCAGGGTTTCCGGCCCGCGGTACAGGCGTTCTTCAATACGATATCCGGGAATGGCGGGGGCGACATTCATGATCGCGAAGAACGCCGCGCGGGAGAAAAAAGGTCAATCCCAATCGAAGCAAAGCGCCTTAATAATTATTAACATGTATTCGCGTCGCGAATACCCCGTGAAATATTTTAAGGTTAATGAGTCTCGCTTTCGCCCACGGAAAATTGAATTGTAAATCGCGTGTATCGCCCGGCTTCGGTCCTCAACGCAAGCTTCGCGTTCATGGCCTTTACGGCATTGCGTACCCGGGTGAGACCGACTCCGGCCGAACGACCGGGTAGTGTACTGAATCCGGGCGTAAATATCAATTTATACGGTTCGTCCCCGGCGGGCAAACCGACCGTCGCGGCGCGCTCACTGATTGCGGCCGTTTTTAAGCCAGAGCCGTCGTCTTCGCAAACAACACTCAAGCGCCCCTGCTCCGACGCACAGGTAATGCGAACATGCCCCGTGGAAGGTTTGTTCCGTGCCGCGCGTTCCTCGGGCGACTCAACTCCATGAACAACGGCATTACGAACCAGCTCCAGAAGGGCTTCCCCAAGCCCTTCCCTTACTTCCGCGGGCCAGACACCCGTCGTCTCGTCTTGAAATTCGAAGCGAACCTTTCGCCGGTTCAGCGCGGCCTCCGCCTCCACGATCCGCCGAAGATACTCCCCCAATTCCGCGACCGCTCCACCTGAGACGAAATCACGGTTCTCGTCCGAGAGTTGCGTGTTCGAGAATTGCGTGTTCGAAAGGCCGCGCGAAGTATCTTCGCCATGGGCGGGCAAACGTGCTCGTAATTCCTCCGCTTTCGCCGGCGCGCCCCAGCGAACGCAGGTCTCCCGGGCTTCCTCCAGGTATACCCGCGCGATGCTTTCATGTCCCAGTTCAAGAAAGAAAGCACCCATGAGTTCCTGGGCCAGGCCCAAATAGTTCGTGTATCCATGTTCGCGGCAATGAACAATGGCTCGCCGATAATTTTCCATGGCCAGGGAAGCATGCCCAAGACAGCGAGCTTCCTCCGCGTCAAGCAGGAACAGCAACTGCGCGAAACTCACGGGATTGACGCGATGCCATTTTCGCGCGATTCGCTTACGACGCGAGCGAAACACTCGTAGAAGTTTTCTTCGACCGACGCCCGTGCTTCGCCAAAGGGCAAGCACCGCCAGAGCTGTATAAAAAGCATGCATGGTCAGCAGGGCATTGGACAGGGCTCCATCAGTCCACTCTTCCGCCCGCAGGCCCCATTGCAAGGCCGCCTGGTAATCCCCGCGGGTATAGTGAATGATGCACTTGAACGCTTGATAAGAATAGATGCCGGTATGATAGGAGCGTTCATGGGCGACGCGAATGTACTCCGCGTCGCTGAAATCGCCGTCCGGCTCCGAGAGGGAAAACCGATCCGTCGTTTCTCCCCGAAGGTTTCGAATAAACTGCTTGTTCAGCATGAACAAATCCCGGGCGTCGTCGTCTCCCGACTGAACGATGAATTGTTCGTACTGTTCCAGGTCCGCGAGAATGTCTCCAAGGGAATCGCCTCGTAAGAAGCGAACGGCGAAGGTAAGCGTCAAGGTATAACAGGCGTAGTTGAAAATCCCGAAATCAATGCACTTCTCAATGGCGCGTCCACGACGGGCCTGGAGAACGGGGTTGTTGATTTTTTCCACCGGCCAGGAAGTAAAACAGGCGCTCACCATGCAAGTGGGACCAATCAAAGGTCCGGTTTCGACTCGATCGGCAAATCGATCCAATAGAGCCAGCGAAAGCCCATTGAACTTATTACCCGTTTCGTAGGCAAAGAGCGCCGCGTTCACCACAAGACCGGTCACGCCGAAACCGTAGGCCGAGATGGGAGAAACGCCGTGCCGCAGGGATATGTTGGCCAGACGCAGGGACCCCAGTACCAGTAGATCCGGATTCGTCAGGTAACCGCAAGGCAGCAGTTCTTGAATCAAGCCCATGGCGGCGATTATTTCCGGGTCGCGTAACTCTTCCGCGTCTACCATGTCGCCGATTTCACGGCGCCCCAGATTCAGCGGCAATCGCGCCAGTTCGGCCAGTACTCGCGCTTGCGAAGGCTTTTCCGGCAGACGAATGCCGAACATGCGCAGTCCCTTCAGTCCGGTGAGAATGGATTCACGGTATTCGTTTTGATCAAACAGAAGCACCTGTTTGATCTTAAAAATGCTCGCCTTGTCCACGCGATTCCGGGCGTGGTGCATGGCGATTTCAAACAGCGTTTCCGCCTCCTGTTCCCGCCCCACCATGGCTTCGATGCGAAACGACTCCCGGTAGAGTTCAAACGCAAGCTCATAGTCCGAGGCCCAGATATCGTCGGTCATGAGTGCCCGAGCACGACGAAAATAATCCAGCGCCGGACGAAACGCGGAGGATTCGCGGGCTTTCGTGCCCGCCGTGAAATTCAGTTCCGCCAATCGCCCGCGCGCGGCCTGGTCTTGCAATAACTCCGGGGCCTGATTTAAATGCCCGACGATATCAAAGATACGCTCATCGCTGTCTTCGCCGCGAGAAAGTATCTCCCCTATTTCGCGGTGGATGCGTTTACGCTTTTCCTCGGGCAATAGACTGTAGGCTGCTTGTTGGACCCGGTCATGCAAAAACTTATATGCCTGGGTTTCAAGAACGGCCGGATCGATTTCGCGTTCCTCGGCCGAGGAGATGAAGCGATAGCTTTCGCCCCTGGGAACAATTAAACCTTCTTCCAGCGCAATCATGGCATGGCGAGCAGCCTGCTGGAGGGACCCGCCGGCCAACACGGCAACCGTCTTCAAGTCGAACACCGCGCCGATGCACGCTCCGAAGCACAAGAGCTCCCGGGGTGCCTCGGGCAATCGCCGAATGCGCGCCGCCATGAATTCGACGACATTATCCGAGAGCCCCAGATTTTCCAGCTTCGCGATTTCCCAGGACCATTGCCCCGTCGAACGGTTAAACGTTATGCCTTCTTGCTCCACGAGAGATTTCAAGAATTCATTGATGAAAAAAGGGTTCCCTCGAGTCTGTTTGACCACCAGTTCCGTCAATTCAGCCGTTGGGGCGTCTTCGCAGCTGAAGGTATCCCCCACAAGGGCTTGAACGTGCCCCTTGAGTAAGGGCCCCAGGCGAATTTCATTTACGAGGCGATTCTCGTGCTTTAATTCATTGAGCATCAACATCATGGGATGGTGAGCATCCACTTCGTTATCGCGATACGCGCCGATGATCAATAAATGTCCGCTTCCCTGATCCGAGAGCAAAAAGCGAATCAACTTCAAGGTCGCCTCGTCGGCCCACTGCAAATCATCCAGGAATATCGCCAGGGGATGTTCCGGCCGCGCCAGAACCCGAATAAAAACCTGGAACATCAACATCAGACGATTCTGCGCCTCGGCCGGGCCGAGCGCCGGCACCGGAGCCTGCTCCCCGGTAATCAAGGCCACTTCGGGAATCACATCCGTAATGACGCGACCATTCCCGCCGAAAGCCCGGTTGAGCCTGTCGCTCCAGTCTCGCACGACTTCGTCTCGCTCGGTCAGGATTTCGCGAACCAATCCCCGGACCGCTTCGATGACGGCTCCATATGGAATGTTGCGTTTGAACTGATCGAATTTGCCGCCGGCGAAATACCCTCGGGACTCGACCAGGGGTTTTTCCACTTCCTTAACCAGCGCCGTCTTACCGATGCCCGAGAAGCCGGAAACCATCAATAGTTCCGCGGCGCCTTCGGCCGTTCGCGCGAAAGCGTCCAGGAGTCGCGTCGCTTCACGTTCACGGCCGTAGAGCTTCTGGGGTACGCGAAACTGCTCGGAACGATCGACCTCACCGATACTCGTCATCTCGATGCGGCCTTTTTCCCGGTATTCCCGCAGGCATTTTTCCAGATCCGAGCGGAGCCCATGTATGCTCTGATAGCGATCCTCCGCCGTCTTCGCCAGCAGCTTCATGACGATGGCGGACACCGCGAAAGGCACGTCCGGACGCTTCGTCTCCGGAGACGGCGGGTTGCGGGCGATGTGCCGGTGCACCATTTCCATGGGGTCTTCGGCGGAGAAAGGCGGCGCCCCCGTAAGCATTTCATAGAAAGTGGCTCCCAGCGAATAAAAATCGCTGCGATAGTCGATGGAACGATTCATGCGCCCCGTTTGTTCCGGCGACATGTACGCCAGCGTACCCTCCAGACCGGCAAGATGACGCCCGCTTTCCTCTTCCCGATTCAGGCGCGAGGCAATACCCAGGTCCGCGATTTTCACGGTCTCGCCCTTGATAATGATATTGGCGGGCTTAATGTCCTTGTGAATGACGTTGCGCGCGTGAATTTCTCCGAGCATGGAGCTCAATCGCGCCGCCAAATCCAGAAAACGCTCCAGGGGCAGACCGCCTTCTTTCAGGCTTTCGCTCAAGGCCCGCCCGCCGAAATCCTCCAGGATCAAAGCCGTGCCTCGGCCGTATTTTTCAAGGGCCAGGGCGCGCACAACGCCCGCCTCCCGCAACTCCCGAGCCAGTTCGTATTCTCGGCGAAGACGGGCGATTATGCGGGGAGCGGGAAATTCGGCGGCGGCCAACTTGACGATCACGGCTCGCTCGTCTCGCGCGCGAAAGCCGGCGTAGACCAGCGTATCCGACCCGCGATGGAGGACATTCTCCAGGCGATATCCGGGCAGGTCGGGCGCGTCGCTCATGATCACGATCAACGCCGTCGCCGCGAAGGATGGTCAATCCCATTCGAGGCCGCGGGCCTTAATAATTTTGAAGATAAGTTCGCGCCGAGCGCGTGAAATGCGATTTCTTAACTTAAGAATGTTTCTTTTTCAACGACAGGTGAATCCGCCGTCCACCAGCAGGGATTGACCGGTAACATAGGATGATCTTTCCGAAGCCAGAAACAAACAGGCGTCCGCGATTTCCTCTGGCCGCGCGAAGCGTTTCATGGGAACGTCCTTGATGTTGGCTTCGAACATCAACTTGTTCTTACGCACTTTTTCAGTCATGGCGGTTTCCACGAAACCGGGACAAACGGCGTTTACACGAAAGTCGTTCTTGGCCCATTCGGCCGCCAGGGAGCGGGTCATGGAAACCACGGCGCCCTTGGTAGCTCCGTAGACGGATCCCATGGGCGCGCCGATGTGACCCAGGATGGACGCGATGTTTACGATATTGCCGCCCTGCTTTTTACACAGTCGAAAGTATTCACGGCTGATTTCGAAAACGGCGCGAACATTGATGTCCATGGCTCTATCGATGTCCGCGCCCTTCAATGCGCCGGCGGGAGCATTGACGGAGATGCCGGCATTGTTCACGACGCAGTCCAAGCCACCACGACGCCCCACGATATCCTTGAGTAGATTATTGACGGCATTTGTGTCCGTGACGGAGACCGCGTGAAATTCGAAATCCCCCGGAGGGGTTTTTGCCGCGGGCGCGATGTCCATGCCCACCACGTACGCGCCCTCATCCAGAAAGGCGCGCGCCGTTGCCAGACCGATACCATTGGAGGAACCGGTAACGAGAATTGTTTTTCCCTTGAGTTGTAGATCCATGTGTTACGTCCGAGTGGTTTCGTCTCCGGCGACGGCGGCAATGGCCGGATCGGCCGGGTCCAGGGCCCCCGCGCGACGACCATGATAGTACTGCCCATGGGACATATCCCGCCCCGAAAACATGGAGACGATTTGTTTTTCGTTGTCGTCCGCGAAGCCGCACAAGCCGTTAAAGCTACGCACGTTCTTAAAGGTCCCGAAGAGCATGTCCCAGATGGGGATGTCTCCGTAATTATAGGCGTGCACGCCCCGCAAGTGATGAATGCAATGGGACTCCGGTCTTTGAATAAAAAAACCCAGCCAGTAAGGCGTACGAATGTTCCAGTGATAAAACATGTCCGCCAGTCCCAGCAGAAGCACGACATTCAAGGCGATTTTCGCGTCCGCGCCGACGCCCAGATACAAAACGGCGCTCATGATGATCATGTTCACCAGGATTTCCAGCGGATTGCGATAGAAGCTGGTCAGCAATTCAATGCGCCGCGGACTGTGATGGACCTGGTGTAAAAATCTCCAGAGAAAACCAAAGACATGCTTGAGGCGATGCTGCCAGTAACTTACGAAGGTAAGCACGAGAAAGGCGATGAGCGTTCCCGTGATCGGTCCCAGGTTTTCCAGGGACCAGGGGCGATGAGCTTCAAACCAGCGGTCCCAGAGCCGTCCCGCGCCGACTACGACGAGTACTTGAGTTGCCGTAAACGCCAGCGAGCGAAAGGCCCAGCCCGTTACCCTGGGCCATTCATTTCGCGGACGCAGGAACTCCACGAGCAGCATGACGGCGGTAATGACGCAGAAGGCGATTTCCATCCCACGTCAGAAAACGCGCGCGCCCATGCCCCGTCAAGCCGTCAGCGCGGACCGGCCGCGAAACCTTGCCCGTATAAGAGATCATACTGCAACAGGCGATAATCGCGGAGGAATTTCCGGTAGACCGGATCATCGGGTAGACTCCGGGACCAATCGCCCTGCTGAGTTTTTTTCATGAGCGAAAACACGGGCACTTTCCCGCGCAATCGTTCCAGCAATCGCCAGCGCGGCGGGAGCGTCATGCCGGCTTCCCGTAAGATAAGCGGTGCCAGAAAATTCGAACTGATCAAGGCGGGCAATTTTCCGTTCTCGCGCGGATAGTTACTCCAAAAGAAGTACGGCACCCGGAACATTCGGTCCCGGCCCGGTCCCGTATCCCGGGGCAATGCCGGCAAGTATACCCGGGCGGGAAGATGGTCCCCGAAGACGACAATCAAGACTCGTTCGCGGCGTTCGCGATAGTATCGCACCAGCGCACCTATGGCCCGATCCGCGCGCCATAAATGAATCAGCGCTCCCAGCAGTTTCTCCCGGTCGGCACCCTTAATTTTCGTATTTACTCGAAAGTCGGGCGCCCCTTCGCGTCGAACCGGGATATAAGGACCGTGGGTTCCGTAAGTCGAAGCATAGACGAAAGCCGGCCGATGAAGACCCATTTGACGCCGCGAAACGGCCAGCAGGTATCCATCGCGTAGATGCCTGCGCGCGTCCAATCGCCGTAAACCGGGCTCGGGAGCCAGGGATGCATCGGTCAACATATGACCCCGATGAATAAAACGATCAAAGCCGAGCAAGGGCATGGCGCGATTACGGTTATAAAACCAGCCGTAGTAACCGTGTACGGCGACGGTGCGATAGCCTCGTTCGCGCAGATGACTTGCCAGCGAAGGTACCCGACGCGTGACGGCGGTACTGTAAGGATAACCGTCCACGAAACGGGAAGTCAAACCGGTCAAGACCTCGAATTCCGTTTTCACGGTTCCGCCGCCGAGAGCGGGTACGACCAGTTCGCCGCCGGCGCCCGCGCGCAGCATGGAGCGAAAGAAAGGAATGGGATCCGGGCTCACGGCCAGTTCGGGAAATTTTTGGGGATCCCAGAAAGTTTCCGCCAGCACCAGGAAGATACTGGTGCGCGGGGCTTTCGCTTCATTCGCCGGAGCCCTACCACCCGTGAGACGCGCTATGGCCGCGCGATTATATCCGGACGGCGGCCGGGCGCGAACCAGGTCCCGTAGTTCAAAAAACAAAGCGGCGGGCAAACCCATGACGCGATAATTGCGGCGGCGATTGAAAACATCATACTTCAGGGAGAAAGCCCGGTCCACGCCGCGCGCGAAATCGCCTCCGGCCCCCAGCGCCGTCAGCGCGGGCAGCGACACGATCACGGCGGCGGACAAACGCGTAGCCAAAGCCGCGCCGCCGAACCGCAAGCGATAAACTCGCGTCAGCAAGAATACCAGCAACGCCAGGCCGACCAGTCCTCCGGCGACGCCCAGCAGGAACGCATCTCCCAGTCCGGGCATGACCCGCAGCAACGCGGCCAGCACGGTGGGGAAAAAGTCACTGACGAAAAGTACCTCTCCCAGGATGCGCGCCTTGAAGGCATGGGCCAATGCAATCAAGAGCACCGGCCCGCACCCCAGGCAGGCGGAGAAGAACAATCGATTGGTTCCGGCGAAAATCCAGAAAAATACCGGCGCGACCAGAAACAAGGTAAACCAGTATGGATACGCGCGCGAAACGAACGTACCGCGCCCCGGGTCGCTGATTTCGTAAATTAGAAATTCACCGAGGAGCGCCGCGCCCAGGGCCGTGCCCGGGAGCAAAAGGACGAATAGAAACCTGGAAAACGCGCGCACATCAAGCCCGGCGCAATTCCTCTAAATCGCGAAAGTGCTCCAGCGACTCGGGGTTTCGCAAGGCATCTCGATTGAGCACTTCCCGTCCCTCGATGATGTTGC
>CAZGYS010000207.1:0-9880 GCA_964530305.1 uncultured Leptospiraceae bacterium | reverse complement strand
GCACACCACCATGGGCGTGGGCGGTCCCGCTCGATGGTTTCATGAGTGCAAGGACCCCGAGGAACTTCCGCGCATCATGAGCGTTCTTCGCGAACGCGAAATACCCCTGGCCGTTCTGGGCGGCGGCTCTAATCTGCTCTACCCGGACGCGGGTTTTCCCGGTCTGGTGTTGAAAATCGCCTGGAAGGGCATCGAGAAAATTTCCGTCGACGCGTCTTCCGAAGAGGGCCCGGCGGCGGGCGAAGGCTCAGTCACCCTGCGCGCGGCGGCGGGCGAAATCTGGGACGACTTCGTACTGTATTGCATTGAAAAAGATCTGGCCGGGATCGAATGTCTCTCGGGCATCCCCGGTCTCGTGGGCTCCGTCCCCATTCAAAACGTGGGGGCCTACGGGCAGGAAGTGGCCGAAACCATCACCCGGGTCCGGGTCTTCGAGCTGCATGAGTCACGGGTTCTGACGCTTTCGCCGGAGGAATGCGATTTCGGATATCGCCGGAGTCGTTTCAAATACGCGGACCGGGGACGCTACCTGGTGCTGGACGTGGACTTTCGCCTGCGCCTTCGCGGCGCACCGTCCCTGCGTTACGGAGAACTAAAGAAACGCGTGGAGGAGCGGGGCGACCTGGGCGCGCCCGGTCGCGAAAGCCTGCTGGCCGTGCGGGAGACCGTGCTGAGCCTGCGGTCCGGCAAGGGCATGGTCATCGACTCGGCGGATCCCGATTCGCGCTCCTGCGGTTCTTTTTTCATGAATCCGGTGATTTCCCACGAGCAATACGGGAACTTCCGCGAACTCTGCGCGGCGGCGGGCATTGAACCCGACCGGGCTCCGGCTTTCGCGCAGGGTAATGAACCCGAACCGGCGCGTAAGCTTTCGGCCGCCTGGCTGGTGGAGAACGCCGGCTTTCGCAAGGGATTCGCTCGGGGTCAAGCGGGGGTTTCGAGCAAGCACAGCCTGGCGCTGATCAATCGCGGCGGCGCCCGCACCGCGGAAATTCTGGCGCTGGCCGCGGAGATTCGCGCGGGTGTCCGCGAGAAGTTCGGGGTCGAACTGGAGCGAGAGCCCGTGCACGAAGACGCCGGCGCTTCCCGTTGATTCCTTGCCGGGCTCGGCGGATTGCGTGTGGGTTCTGGGCGAAAAAAAACCGGGCGATTGCTCGCCCGGCGATTCTCACTTCTTCATTCGCATACTTTCCACATAGTCTCACGCTTATATACTTTCGTATTGTTCAGGCGTCCAGGTTCAGGCCGCCTTCACTTCGACCTTTTTGACCGAAGGCTGCTTTTTCGGCAGGGTAATGCGCAACACGCCGTTCTTGACGCTCGCCTCCACGGCGTCCCGATCCACGTCCACGTTCAAATGAAAGCTGCGGCGGTAGTCATGGTCGCCGAATTCGCGATAGACGCCGCGGATGTCTTCGGGCTCTCCATTGGACGTACGGGCCGTGAACTCCAGCATGTCTTTTTCCAGGGTGACCTGAATGCCGGACTCATGGGCGCCGGGCACGTCGGCCGTCACCAGGTACGCCGAAGCGCTTTCGCGGATGTCCACCGCCGGGGAAACGAAACGCTTCTCGCGGGTTTCGCCTTGCGCGGTGTTTTCGTTTACGATTTCATTTTCTTTAGCCATTGTCTTGCTCCTTTTCAGTATTTCGTTTTGCTTCGCGCCGCCGATTATCAGGCGGCGGTGATTTTGATTGCGCGGGGTTTGTCCGCTTCCGCTCGGGGCAGTTCCACGCGCAGAATGCCGTCCTTAACCTTTGCCGTGACCTGGTCCGCCTCGATATTATAGGGCAGGCGCACGACGCGGGCGAAATCGCCTTCGCTTCGCTCGCGCAGGAGCACCGTGTCGGCGTCCGTCACCTCGTTGGAATCGCCCTTCGTAGCGCGGGCCTTGATGGAGAGATCTCGATCCTCGATGGTAATCTCCACGTCGTCCGAACCGAAACCGGGCACGAGCGCGGTCACGACCGCCCGCTCATCGCCTACATAAAGATTCAAGGGATCTTGAGAGGCGCGAACCCGACGACGGGCCGTCCTCCCGGAATTCAGATACGCAAGTGTATTATAACCAAACATGTTGTGCCTCCCGCTTCCATCGCCGTGGAAGTCGTCCGTTTTTACGAAGACTATATTGCAATGGCCGTGCCGGCCGGCACGGCGGCCATTCGGCGAACCGAGCGCGTTCAGCGACGGGCCCGGGACAATTTGTCAGGTGGGGAGGCGATTTGGCGGATTCAGATGTTCCGACTCTTCACCCACTCGAAGAAGGGCGGGTAGAGAAAAGACAACTGGGCGAGAGCGAGGCCGGAGAAGATGATGTCCAGCCAGACCAGGGCTTTGGCGCTCTTGATGAGCTTGAGTTCATGCAGAATGCGCATGCCGGGCAACAGCCACATGAGGGCGATGGAGAGACCCAGGATCAAGACCAGGATGATCATCCGGCCGATGTTTCCGTTCATGAAGTCGGTCAGAAAGGGGATGCTTCGGAGTAACTGGGCAATCAAGTACAGCGCGTAACCCAGCGCCAGGACCTTCAGGGTTACGAGCCACAGGTGGTCCGGAAAGCCGCCGCCTTGCGCCAGATAGAGTAGTTCCGACATCGGACACAGCTTATGCGAGCGGACCCATGCTTCAATTCATTTTCTCTAGAATCAGGGCGTCGGTTCCGTCCCGGTAGTAGTTCCGACGGCGATGGATTTCCCGGTAACCGGCCCGCGCATAGAGCGCCCGCGCCGCGGCATTGGATTCGGCCACTTCCAGAAGAAAGCGGGTTCCGGGCGCGCGTGCCCGCGCCTCCTGCTCGGCCAGGGACAGCAGGCGCCCGGCCAGGCCCTTTTGTCTTGCTTCCGGCCTCACGGCGATGCGTAGGATCTCCGCCGGCTCCCCTCCGTCCGAACTCGGCGCGCGGACCAGACAAAAGGCGATGATCGCCGGTCCGTTGCCGATGAGCGCGGGGGCGGCGGTTCCTCGGCCGGCGGCGTCCGGGGGGCCGCTGCCGGCGAGCTTCGAAAATTCCTGTACATTACCATCCGCGTCCAGAAAGATGCGGATGGAGTCGGCGCGATTCAATTCGGCCTCGATTTGCCCGGCGGTCCAGGGGTGGGCAAAGCAGGTCGCTTCCAGGTCCAGCAGCACGGCGAGCTCGGGGGATTCAGGATCTGCCTTCACGCGGCCATGATGCGCGCGCGGGAAATTCCGGGCGAAAAAAAATACCGGCCCGCGGAAAAAAATGCGCACGGAAAACCATTTCGCGCACCTTACTTATGCGACGACCCACCAGGGAGACGGACAAGAATGATGAAATTCCATAACCTGCATAACCATAACGTCTATAAAAAGAGCGGCCACGCCGGACCCATGAAGACCGGTCGCCGGATTGGCCGGGGCGGACTTGCACTCGGCCTGGGATTCGCCGTTTGCACGACCTTGCCGCTTACGACGGGTTGTGACGGCGTCACGGACACGGTTCGCAATGTCGGTTACAAGTCCCGGGAGGCGCGTGCTCGAAAGTTGCGCAAGGATGAAATGCGGCAGTGGGAGAGCGACCTCAACCTCAGTCGAGCGCGCGTGCGAAAGATTCGCGGAAGCATCAACGAACTGGTCCAGGAGTCCTCTCGCCAGGGCAGCCTGGCCTGGAAAATCGCCCGGGAGTTTTGTCTGGCGGGCCGTTACGAAAGCGGTACGCGTCTTTATAAAGACGCGGTCAAGGGCCGCGCTCCCGCCGGCGACGATGATCCCGGCAAGCTCAACATGTTCGAGCGTTCCCTGCCTTATTTTCGGGACGCCCTGGCGCGCCATAAAATTGAACCCAATCTCCTCTTCGACGCGGGACTATGTTACGGCAATGCTTCGCGGGCGCTGGGCTGGGAAGAAGAACGTTGGCGCACGGCCGTCTTTCTCTTTCAAGGCTTGAAGCGCGTCAAACCCGAGGACCGTCGCGCGGACTATCAACTGGCCCTGCTGTACGGTAAGACGAAGAATCCTCGCCTGCGGGATCGAGATAGGGCCGTAAAACTGCTGCGCGATTTATTGCTGGTGGAGGAATACAATATCGCGGCGCGCTTCGCGCTTGGCAATATACTTACCGAGCGCGGCGAATTCAACATCGCCCTTACGGAATACCAGGCATTGCTGGCGAAGCTCAAGGAACTGCATGAGCGGCGCGTCATCGGCGGCGCGCTGGAGAAGAATCGCCAGTACCTGCGGGCCCGGGAAAATCTTCGCAAACTGGAAGTATGCGTAAGCGGCCGTCCGGGGTGCGAAATCGCGCAGGAAAAATAGGGCGAAGCGAAGCCGATAGTATTCGTCCATCGATTATGGAACTCGCCAGGGCGATTTACCTCTCGGCCTTGCCCCATCGCCAGGGCTTTTATCGGCAAGGCGGCTGGAAACTCTCTTCGCCGGACGCGTCGGATTGGCGCTCTTTCTTAAAGGAAAATTTTACGGCCCTGGACCGGCGCTACGCCCTGCGCGAAGCACGCAAGGCCGCTGAACTGACCGGGGAGGAGCGCGCGTCCATGCGCGTTTTGACCATCTGGGACGCCGACTACCCCGAGCAACTGGCGAGCATCTTCGACCCTCCGCCCGTGCTCTTTCTTCGCGGCGATGAGCTGCCGGCGGGTGGGGCAGTGGGCCGGCCCGACGAACAGCCGGACGGATGGAACGCATGCGCCCTGGTCGGCACGCGGGATCCCGCGCCCATCGTGAATCTGGCGGTGGACGCCTACATACGTTTCACGGCCCAGGAGGCGGGCGTGCATTCGCTCCAGGGCGCCGGTGCTCCCATCGTGTCCGGCTTCGCGCGGGGAGTCGACGGGCGGGCGCATCGCGCGGCCATGGAAAACGGACTGCCGGGTGTTGCCGTGCTGGGCGCGGGCTTACGTCATGCCGGTCCGCGGGCGAATCTGGAACTGCTCCAGCGAGCGCGAAGGCTGGGCGTGCCCTTCACCCTTGTCAGCGAATTCGCGCCCTGGGTGCCGGGGCACGCGCGCAATTTTCCACGCCGCAATCGCATCATTGCCGGGTTGTCCCGGCGAGTGATCATCATGCAGGCTCCGCGCGGCAGCGGTGCCCTGATTACCGGACGCTTCGCGCTGGAAGAGGGGCGGGACGTCGTCGTATTTGATCATGAATTATTGCAAGGGCGCGGTTTCAATGAAGGCGGTCGCGATTTTCTGGAGGCGGGGGCGGAGCGTCTGGTGGTCCCGGGCCTGGAAGAACTGATTCTACGCGAACCGCCCGACGTTATGGGCGGAGCGGGGCCCAGCGAGGAACAACTGGATTTTCGCGCGCGGCGCAGCCGGGGCGAATTCGTCTGGCTGGGCGGCGAATATTACGGCAAGAAAACGGATTCGTAATGAGCTTGCATGTGAGCCCGCTTGAAACCCATTGACGGTTGTTTAACTGGATGGAGCGAGGCAAGACAATGAGCGGAAAAGTCGTATTGATCACGGGAGCCGGAGCGGGTATCGGTCGAGCCATGGCCGAGCAATTGACGAAGCGGGGAGACGTCGTCTACGCGGGCGTGCGTGATGTGAAACGGGCGGAAACCGACTTCGCCCAATTGAAGGGCGCGAAAAATCTACGCATCAGTCGCCTGGACGTGCGCGAAAAGGCCGACATCCAGGCGGTCATGGAGCGCATTCGCACCGAGGAAGGGCGATTGGACGCGTTGATTAACAATGCCGGCTTCGGTCTCTACGGCGCGTTCGAGGAACTCAAGGAAGACGAGTTCCGCGGTCAGATGGAGACGAATTTCTTCGGGGCCCTGAACATGCTGTGGGCCGTCGTGCCCGTGATGCGCGAACAAAAGCACGGCGTGATTCTAAACGTTACATCGATTCTCGGGCGTCTGGTCCTGCCCACGGGCTCGGCTTATTCCGCGTCCAAGTACGCCCTGGAAGCGGCGTCCGAGGCGTTGCGATACGAATTGCGGCCCTTCAATGTTCACGTGAGCGCCGTGGAGCCGGGCCTGATTCGCACGAATTTCAAACAGAATACGGTGTTCTCGGATAAGCGTGAAGATACGCAATCGCCCTATGCGTTCTTGAATCGCCTCATGAAAACGAATTACTCCGGCTACTTTACCCCGGTGGACAAGTGCGCCGCGAAAATCGTCAAGATTATGGACAAGAAGAAACCGGCGCCGCGTTATCGCGTCGGCCGTGACTCCATCATGTATAATTTCATCGTGCGCAAGGGCCCGGAATGGCTGGTGGACATGATCTTTCACGGCGCCGTGCGTCGCGCCATCAAACAGTCCCGAGCCGGCTCGAAATAAAGTCGCTGAAGCGCAGGCGATGAAACGGACGGCGATTCTATTTCGGGAGCAGGACTTCCAGTTTCCGCAAAAAGACCCGCGCCGCCGCGGCGGAGGGATGCCCGTCCCCCGGAATGTAGAGCGCCGCGGGATCGCTCGCGTTGCGAAACGCCCCGGCCAGATCAATCAGGCGTCCGCCCCGGGACTCGATGAAGGCGGGCAGGCCGCGCAGATCCTTGTAGTCGCTTCGCGGCAGACCCGTGCCGCCGTTCCAGGCCGGATAAATTACGAAAACCAGCGGGATTTTCGCGCCCCTTGCTTCGCGGATGAGCGCTTCCGTATACTTAAAAGTAGGATGCTTCAGGTCCGCGGTTCTGGGGCGTATGCGTTTCGCGGTCGTGCTTGCCGGGGGCTTGGCCGGGTTGATTACTTTTTTTCGCGGCTCCGGCGGTTTTACATGGCGATATTTCGCGAACCAGCGCATCCAATTGTACAGCGCCGACCAGCGCGCCAGGCGGAAGTGCGCGCGAAACAGGGCGGCTCTCAAGGGCGCGCGAGCATAGCGCTCATCGCGTTCGTCGTCGAGGAAGTCCGAGGGGTGCACGATGCGCAGGGCCAGGATGGGCTTCGACTTTGATTTCGACTTCAATCCCGGTTTTTCGTGCTGTTTAAGCGCGCGGCGAAATCGCATTAAAACCGCCCGGGCGCCCAGACCGTCCACGCCCAGGTTGGCTACGTTCAGGCGATGCTTCGCGGCCAATCGATACGGAAATGTTTCCCGGTCATGTACGCCGAAGCCCATGGCAATGGAGTCGCCCAGCACCCATGCGGCCCGGTCCGAAGAGACGGGCGGCGCAAGCAGCTCCGACGCGCGTCTTTCGCCCCGGGCATTGGTGCTGATGCGATATTCGAATCCCCGGGGATGGCGCAAGGTCAGGTTTACGTCGGGGCACAGGCCGATGGTGAAGCCGTCGGGCTCAAGGCAATGCAGTTGTTTGTCGAGCAGCATGTAGGTCACGGCGGGATTGGCGAGGGTGCGTCCCGCGATTTCGCTCAGGACCACGAGCGCCGAAAGAATCGCCGCGGCCGCGACCATGCGCCTGACGCGAGGTTTCAAGGCGACGCGCCTTCGGAAAGACCCAGTAAATCACGCGCCGCGCCGCGATACGTTACCTGGGGAACGTTCTCCAGACCGCGATGCCCGCGACCGTCCTTAACGACTTCCACCAGCGCCCCTTCGTCGAACAGTTCCGGTTTCGAAACGACATCGCCGCGGCAAAGCAGGAGATCGGCGCGAAGTCCCGCCTGCAGTTTACCCACGTCGTCCCTTTCCAGTGAATCGGCCGCGAGGCCCGTGGCGCCGTACCAGGCCTGCAGGGGATTCAATCCGTCGCGAATAAGATAAGAGAGTTCGCGGTAGTTGCGCCCATGCATCCCCGGCAAAACCGGATCGGTGCCCATGAGAATGGGCAGCCCGCCGCTATTGGCGTGGGCCACGGCTGCCGCGTGGGTTTCGGAAACCTTTTCCACTTTCGCGCGCACGAAATCGCTGAGGCCCTCGGCGCCGAGCAGCGCGTGGGTTACCCAGGACGTGGGCGTGACATTGCATCCCGCGGCGTGGGCCATCTCCGCCAATTCGTGATCCATGAAGGAAATGTGCTGCAGATCGTGGACGCCGTTATCGATTGCCAGACGAATGCCGGACTTACTGTGCGCGTGAGCCGCCACGCGAAGCCCGCGATTGGCCGCTTCATCGCATATGGCGCGCACTTCCTCGGGCGAAAAATCCTGGTGCTCCAGATGGTCCGAGGGCGAGGCGACGCCCGGGCTACAGCAGATCTTGATCAGGTCGGCTCCGCTCGCGGCGATTTCCCGTACGCGCTTGCGGCATTCCCAGGGGCCGTCCACGATGCTGGAAGGTCGCCCCGGTCCCGGTGGCCAGAGTTTGGAGACTTCCGCGTGGCAACGATCCGGCCCGCGAAAGTCCGCATGACCGCCGGTGGTGGAAAGCATGCAAATGGCAATCAAGAGTCTGGGCCCGATGAGTACGCCTTCGTCCACCAGGCGTTTCATAAGATGGGTGGCTCCGCCCACGTCGCGCATGGTGGTAACGCCGCCTTCCACCAGGCTGGCGTGTAGAATTTTTTCCACGTAGAGCAGACCGGAAGGTCCGTTCATTCTGTCCATGTCGTCCGCGCCCAGGCCCAGGATGGTGATGTGGCCGTGGCAGTCGATGAGCCCCGGGGTGACCGTAAACTCGGAGCAGTCTACAAGCTCGGCGCGCAACTCTCCGGCTTGCGCTTTCGCCGGCAGCTCCGGATCGTGGGGGCGCAGTTCCCGAATGCGTCCGTTCTCCATGAACAGGTCCGTCTTCGCGCGCAGGGCTTTCGCGTCGGGACTGGTCCCGTCGTACAGGCGAGCGATGTTGGAAAGAATGATTGTGTCTTGCATGGAAGCGGTATTTCGGTCGGGTTACACGGCGGTGGCCGGGTCGGGAGCGGCTTTCGCCGATGCAAGGGCGCGAATGGCCTTGATGCGTTCCAGTACGGGCGGGTGACTGTAATTCAGAAAAACATACCAGCGATGGGGCGAAAGATTGGAAAGATTGTGGGCCGAGAGTTTCTTCAGGGCGTTGACCATGGCCTCGGGATCCCGGGAGACCCGGGCGGCGTAACGATCCGCCTCGAACTCATGCTTGCGCGATATGACGCTGCCCAGCACCGAAAGGATCAAATCCAGGGGCGAATACAATAGACCGAAGAAGACCAGGCCCGCGTAGAGCGACATTTCGCTCATGAAGAACGCGTCGTAAAGTCCGCGATGAGTGAGGAACACCGAGAGGAGCGCGAAGACCATGCCGGTCTGAACGAAACTCATGAGCATGCCCTTGAGAATGTGCTTTTCCTTATAATGGCCGATTTCGTGGGCCAGTACCGCGGTTAGCTCCTCGGTCGTGTGATTCTCCACCAGCGTGTCGTACAGGGCGATGCGTTTGTTCCTGCCGAAACCCGTAAAGAAGGCATTGGATTTCGTCGAGCGCTTTGAACCGTCGATGACGAAGATGTTGGTGAGGGAAAAATTCAAGTCCCGCGCCATGTTCATGATGGCCGTGCGTAAATCGCCCTCGGGCAGGGGTGTAAACTTATTGAAGAGGGGCATGATCCAGGTGGGGGCAATGAATTGCGTCAGCAGGCTGAAGGCGATGACCGCTCCCCAGCAGTACAACCAGGCAAGGGGGCCCGCGTAATAAAAGAAGGCCAGGATCAAGGCGAGGATGGGCGTGCCCAGAATCCCCGCCAGCGCCAGGCCCTTGAACATGTCCATGACGAAAACTCCGGGCGTCGTGCGATTGAAGCCGAATTTCTTTTCGATGACGAAGACGGAATAGAGCCGAAAGGGCAAGCCCAGCAGGCCGCGTCCCAGTACCAGTAAACCGATGAAAAGTACGCCGGTGATGATTGGATGCAAGTCAAGGGCGCGCAAATATTGATCCAGATGTTCAAAGCCGCGCATGAACCAGAAACCCAGTAGCAGGGCCAGACCGAAAGCGCCCGAGAGCAGACCGAAACGCGAGCGAACCCGGGTATACTCCTGGGAACGCGCGTATAGGGAAAGAGTATA
>CAZGYS010000206.1:0-9902 GCA_964530305.1 uncultured Leptospiraceae bacterium | reverse complement strand
AGGGGGCCCCAGAGCGCGGGTGAGATGCTGGAACGCAGCCACACCGACGGCGGGAACGTAGACAAGTTCGTGCAACTGGCATCTCAATCACGGCCTGGTTGGCGCCGCCGTGCAGGGGTCCCCAGAGCGCGCAAACGCCGCTGGCGATGGACGCATACAGGTTGGCCCGGCTGGAACCAACCAGACGTACGGTGGAAGCCGAACAGTTCTGCTCGTGGTCCGCGTGCAGAATCAGCAGCAAGTCCAGGGCCTTAACGATGGCCGGGTCGATTTCATAGTCTTCCGCCGGAACGGAGAACATCATGTTCAGGAAGTTAGCCACGTAACCCAGCGAGTTGCGGGGATATACGAAGGGCTGGCCCACGGACTTCTTATAAGAATAAGCCGCCAGGGTCGGGGTCTTGGCAATCAAGCGCGTGATGGAAATTTCACGATGACGAGGATGCAGGGGATCCGATGAATCCGTGTAATAACCGGACAGGGTCGTGATCATGGAGCTCAAGATGGCCATGGGGTGGGAATCCTTGGGAAACCCGTCATACAGGCGCTTGAGATCCTCGTGGATCATGGTGTGGCGCGTCACCAGGTTGGTGAAGTTGTCGGATTCTTCCTTATTGGGCAGCTCACCGTAGATGAGCAGATAGGCCACTTCGAGAAAGGTGGACTTCTCGGCCAGTTGCTCGATGGGATATCCGCGATAGCGGAGGATTCCCTGCTCACCGTTCAGGAAGGTAACATTACTGGTGGTGGACCCCGTGTTTACGTAGCCGCCATCCAGGGTAATCATCCCGCCGGACTGGGCACGGAGCTTGGAAATATCCACGGCGATCTCTCCTTCGGAGCCAATCAGCACGGGAAGTTCGATTTCTTTATCTTTATAGACGAATTTTGCGGTTTCGGACATACCCTACTTGAGCCCGCGACCGCTTTTCCCGGCAAGTCTTTTTAAAAGACGCCTCCACGGAATCTGTTCAGTCCGCCGATTCAGGCCCGCCCCGGGACAACCGAGCCGTAAATTCCGATTGCTTGCCGAAGCGCCGGGGAAAATGCTCTCCCCGGCCCCGCCGGGCCCCATCGGAGCGTCGGTCTGCTTTTCAACACCCTGGACTTTCTCTTTTTCGTCGCCGTCTTCTACCTGATCTACTGGGCGGCGGGGCGCTATGGGCAACCGATCTGGCGGCGAAGGCTCCTGCTGGGCGCGTCCCTCTTCTTCTATGGCTACTGGAGCATGCAGGTTCTGCTCCTGCTGGTCCTCACGGTAATCATCAACTATCTGGCGGCGCGGGGCATGGATCGCGGCGATGCCCACGTGCCGGGAGTCGCGGGAGGCGATAGCGACGACGACGCGGCTCGCCGAAGGCGAAGGCTCCTGTGGCCGGCGATCGTCGCAAATCTGAGCTTTCTCGGCTTCTTTAAGTACTATAACTTCTTCGCCGACAGCCTGGTGGACTCGCTGGGTTTTTTCGGTTTCCAGGCACCCTCCCTGGCCCTGGACATCATCTTGCCGGTGGGCATCAGCTTTTACACCTTTCAGATTACGGGTTATACCGTGGACGTGTATCGCGGGCTGAATCGCGCCGAGAAGTCCCTGCCCGACCTCTTGCTCTTCACGCTCTACTTCCCCCAGCTGGTGGCCGGCCCCATCGAACGCGCGGGGCGATTGATTCCGCTCCTGCGTAATCCCGAACCAATCACGGGTAAACGCTTCACCTCGGGCGCGGCCCTGGCGGCCTGGGGCATCTTTAAGAAAGTCTACATCGCCGACAACCTGAGTCAGTTCGTGGACGTCTTGCTGGTATCGGAGGTATCGCCGCCGGCTTTCGCGTACCCCCTGGCGGCCGCGGTCTTCGCCGTGCAGATCTACACGGACTTCTCCGGCTACACCGACGTAGCGCGCGGCATATCACGCATGCTGGGCGTCGAGCTGACCTTGAATTTTAATCTGCCCTTTCTTTCGTCGAACCCGGCCGAGTTCTGGCGGCGATGGCATATCACCCTGGGCGCGTTCTTGCGGGACTATCTCTACATACCGCTGGGCGGAAATCGCCGCAGGCCCGCGCGGCAATACATCAACCTGATGATCGTATGGGGCCTGGGCGGACTGTGGCACGGCGCCAGCATCGGCTTTCTCGTGTGGGGCGCCTACTGCGGCTTGCTGGTCGTACTCTACGCCGCCACGGCCAATCTCTGGGCACGCATCGCCGCGGTGCATCCCCTGCTCGACCGCGCGACGCTCTACCTGGGCCGCGCCTTTACGTTCATGACCTTCGCCCACGGCCTGCTCCTGTTTCGCGTGGAGAGCATCGCCCACTTAAAGGCCGTGGTCGTGAACTTGATTCCCGATCCCGCGGCCGGTTTCGTTCCCCTTTCGGTCGTGGGCCAGTTGCTGTTCTTTATGTGGCCGCTCATCTTGATGCAAACCATTCAGGCCTTTCGCGGCAAGCTCGAGGTCTGGGGCGATTGGCCCTGGCCCGTACGCGCAATCGTCCTGGCTATGGGTTTCGCGCTGTTTACCCTGTTTGGTTCGTTCAACGCGGATCAGTTCTTCTATTTTCAGTTTTAGTTCCAGAGCCATGCGTTACGTGGATTCCTCGGACGCGGGCATCGCCTGCATGGGAAAGGCGCGAGAACTTGCGCGGGCCTTTTAGTTACTTGAAGAGTTGGGATAATTTTCCGAAGCGAAGAGAATGGATATCACTCCGTCGCGCCGGCCCGGAAGGGCGAAGCGCAACGGAGCTGAATCATCCGGCTTACAGCCGCCGGCGTGGAACCCTATTGTAAATCAGCATACATAACGCGATTCGTTCCATTGCCAGCGACACTAACAACGCGAGTTCCTCCATGAGTCACGGAGGCCCAGGTATTCTCCTCGGGCACGCTCGCCGCGGTCCAGGTGATGCCGTCCGACGACGTCATGACGCGATTGCTGTTACCGGATAGAGCTACGGAGACGAACAAACTACCGGTATAGTGAACTTCCCACCAGGCGTTCGTTTCCGGCGCGCTACGACCGGTCCAGGTGATCCCGTCCGCGGACGTCATAATACGATTGGTGCCGTCACTTGCCACCGCTACGAACAGGCCGTTACCGAAAGCAACATCCCGCCATTGCGTCGACTCCACGGCGGAACGAGCCGTCCAGGTAATACCGTCCGGAGAAGTCATCACCTGATTCGTGCCGTCCTGACTGACGGCGACGAACAATCCATTACCGTAGGCCGCCCTGCGCCAGGCATTCGCCTCGGCCGCCGCCCGTGCCGTCCAGGTGATACCATCCGGAGAAGTCATCACGCGATTCGTGCCTGTCTGCCCGACCGCGACATACATACCGTTGCCGTAGGTTAGCCCACGCCAGATATTCGCCTCGGCCGCCGCGCGGGCCGTCCAGGTGATACCATCCGGGGAAGTCATGACGCGATTCGTTCCATCGGTGGCAAGCGCGACGAATTGATTATTTCCAAATTCAACGTAGCTCCAGGAATTAGCCTCGGGCGCCGTTCGAGCCGTCCAGGTAATTCCGTCGGAGGAACTCATGATCCGATTCGTGCCGTCCGAACTAACGGCGACAAAAGTACCATTGCCATAGGCAACCGACTGCCAGGCATTGGCTTCCGCCGCCGACGCACTCGTGAACCCACCCAGAGTCGTAACCCGGGAAGCGCTCAAAGCCAGAGCACCCAGGCAAACCAGGCAATCATCGTCCTCTTGCTTACAACCTACGTTTAACGACAGCATGCCGGCCAGGAATAACATGCCCAGCAGCCTGATATTAAATAGTTTCGTGATCTCTTTAGCGTGAACCATATATCCTCCAAATATCGCCCGGAGCCGAGATTGCATGAAATTCCGAGCCGGGAATTTCGCACCAGGACCGCCATAAGACCGCGCGACAAAGGTAACGTCAATGATTTGCACAAGAATTTCATATGGGATTAGTTCAGGGCATGTAAAGGGCGCGGACTATACTTCAGCATTTAACGCATCCCAGGCCGGACACGAAATCGCTCCAAACAGTCCTTGACCGCCCCCTCCCCGCCCGGGGCGATGCATTCCATGAGCGGAACCTATCGAGCACTCATCGTCGGCGGTTCGGGCGAGGCGGGGCAAAGCGCCGTCGCCGCCGTCAAACGTTATTGCGCGCAAGCGAATAGGACGCCGGAAATCATCGCCACGACTTCCAGGGCGAAGGACGTCGAAGGAGCGAATCGGACTTTTTCCAAAGTCGATCTCACCGGAGACGACGCCTTCGCTCCCGTCATCCAGGCGCTGCAAGACCAGGCCATCGACCTCATCGTCTATACGCCCGCGCGGGGCAACATCGGTTTTCCCATCGCCTCCACCACCGAAGCGGACCTGGAGTTCGGCATGAACTTTTCCTTCAATCCCATGGTGGAACTGGAAGCGAAACTGAATCCCGGACTCATCGTCGGCTATAGCGCCTTCTACTGGATGGAGCATCTGCAAAAAGCCTACGGTAGCATGGGTTACGTTAAGAAACGCATGGAGGAATGGGCCATTGATGCGCCGGAGAAACGCAAGATGATTCGCGCGGGCATCTTCTATAGCTCCAGTACGCGGGCCTCGGCTCTATTCGTAAAGCGTCGCCTGAAAAAAGAGACCGGCCCGGACATCGACGAGCTTCGCGCCCGCATCGACGCCTACGACGGAAGCCTGGAAGACTTCACGCTCCAGGCCGGACGCGATTTTGAAAAAACCGAATATGGTCCGAAATTTCCCGGCAGTGAGTATCGTCCTACCGTGCGCGAAGACCTGGAGAACGCCCTGTTTACAATCCTCGCCGAGAAAATCCCGGAGCCGCTCTACTGCGTCGTCGGCGGCTGGGCCTGGACCGAATCGAAAATTCCCGAACTGCCTGATTACTTCAATCGGTTCTGACTTAAAATCGTCTCTGATTTAATCGTCTCTTTTTAATCTTTTCGGAGGTAAGCAATGGATCTGATAAGCGAACTGGACGAAGCTCTGAAAGCCCGCATCAATGAGCTGGCCGAACAAATCAGCGGCACGGGGAACCCGGAAGCGAAAACGCCGCCCATGCCCGCCCTGTTGAAGGCCGCTCTCAAGAACGAATGGGAGACGACTCTGCTCACCAGCGAATGGGTCGTCGATGAAACCGATGCGGACCTGCGCGTGGACCTGGCGCGCCTGGCGGGAGACGAAGCGAAGCACTACCAGTGGATTCGCGAACGCCTGGCCGCTCTGGGTCACGAGCCGCCCCTGGACGAACTCGACGTTCGCACGCCCCTGTACAATTTTCTCAAAGACCAGAAGACGACCTTCGATCGGGTCGTGACCGGGCCCTACGCCCGCGAAGCCCTGGCGGTGGCGCGCAACCAGGTTTTTCTGACTCACTGCCGAGAGCAGGGCGATTCGGAAACCATCGCCATATACGAAAAGATTCAGGCCGACGAAGAGCATCACCATCGCCTGGGACGCAGGCATCTGGAACAACTCTTGCGCACGCGCGAAGACCTGGACGCGGCCGTGGAGAAGACCCGTGCCGTATTGCAAGTGGTGGAAGATATTCAGGAAATGATCGTGATGCAAAAAGGCTTGTGCGCGATTCCGGGGTGTTGAGCGGAGCCAGGCGAAATCGCCATGACGCCGACTTCATCAACGCGCGAACTTACGAAAGCCTTCCCACCAGATGACGCGCCAGCCGCCGTCGGGGCCGCGCTTCAGGTGGATGGCCCCGGTATCGCCCGAGCCGGATAGACCGGGCGGCATGCGGCCCACGGCCCGACCGTCGCGAAATTCGAAACTCATCACGGCCGAGAGCACGGGACCGTAACGCCGCATCAGGGGCGCGTATTCGCCTTGAGCCTGGCCGCGCGAAAACATATCCCGCAAATTGGAACGAAACATCTCCGGAGACACCACCGCGATGTTCGGATTCATGTCCGAGAGCCGCTTGTGTACGGCGCCGTAATCCAGAATGCCGTCCAGAAGCCCGGCGTTTTGAAAGACACCCTTATAGAAACGCTCGACGACGCCGGCAACGCGACGCACACGGGGCTCCCGGGTAGCGGGCAGGTTCGCGCGGGCTTGCCGGGCCGTTCCCAGCACGAAAGTTAATGGAAAGGGTCGACCGATGGTGCGCACGACCCCTCCCGATGAAACGAAATGCGTGAAGCCCAGAAAGGGACGCCCCTTATCGCGCGAACGCAATACGTCGACCCGCAGGGTTCGCACAACGCGACCGTGCTGGCGAATGTCCGCCAGTGAAAGCGCGCGAAAGCTGTCCCGCAGGACGCGGCCGTTGTCGTCCAGGCGCCTGATGGTCATGCGCGGCGTGTCGGCCCACTCCAAGCCGGGCGCGAAAAACAAAAAGCCGTTACCGGCCAGGGTATCCGGGGCGATGACCATGTCCTTGCGCGCGCCCCGGGATTCGCCGCCGGCGAACGTGCGCGTGGAAAAGCGATACGAATTGCGACGCAGGCGCGTGATGCGAATGATGCTGTGCCGGGCGGCCGAGCGCACGCCGACGTCGAAGGTCTTGAGGCGCACGCGGCGTCCGATTTCATAGTCCGCGCGACTATCGCGGGATTCGCCCATGATGCGCGAGACGGTCGAGATGATGACTCTTTGACCACGTCGCTCCACGCGCAAGCGCATATGCCCCACGTTACGATGGCCGATGTAGACGCCGTACCAACGTTCGCCCGGTTGAACCCGGTCATAAGCCCGCGCCAGGCGAGAAGGCCCCTTGACGCGGACGGGTTCGGGTGATGCGGCTCGGGCCGCGGGTTTGGAGTCGGGCCGAGGTTTCGCGGCCGAATCGCCCTGGGCGAAAACGGGCCAAGCGACGAGCGCCGAGATGAAGAGCGTGGCCGCCAGCCTGCTTAAAGCCGTCGTTAAGAGCGGGAAATCTGTGCTCGGACGGCGCATCATGTAATTAGACGAAATAAGGAGCCCGGGTCCAACCCGCCCGGGCGGGCGGAGCGGACCGGCCCCGTCTAATTATCGGCGCCGGAAAATCGCGTCTTCAGTCCCGATCCCGGCCAATCTCGTAATCGGACGAGGAATGATAATCATCGGAGGGCTCGCCCAGGGCGTCCGCCGCGGCACCGGTGTCGTCCAGCTCCCCTCGGGCCGGTTCGACTTCAATGGGTTCCGCCGCCTTGCGCGATTTCCCGCGCGTGAAGAAAGCCTTAATCTGATGAGCGGCCTTGTACTGAATGGGCACGAAAATCAGGGTCAGAACCGTGGCGAACAGAAGCCCCCAGGCAAAGGCCAGGGCCATGGGCACCAGGAAGGGGTCGAAGCCGCCCAGACCATAGGCCGTGGGCAGCAAGCCCAGCACGGTGGTGACCGTGGTCAGAATCACCGGGCGCAATCGCAATTGTCCCGCCTGCATAACGATTTCGTCGATGTGCATACCGGGGTTTTCATCGCGAATGCGATTGGCGAAGTCCACCAGGACGATGGAGTCGTTTACCACGACCCCCGAGAGCCCCACCACCCCCATGAAGGCCAGGAAGCTGAAGGGCTGCCCGTGGGCCAGAAACGCGGCGAT
The DNA here is from genome assembly GCA_964530305.1 of uncultured Leptospiraceae bacterium. Lineage (GTDB taxonomy): Bacteria > Spirochaetota > Leptospiria > Leptospirales > Leptonemataceae > CAZGYS01. The sequence goes on along the minus strand of CAZGYS010000206.1, from coordinate 2,368 downwards.
GACGCCGATGAAGGCGAAGGGAATCGCCGAAACCACGACGGCCGGTTGAATCAAGGAGCGAAAGAGCGAAGTCAGGATCATGAAGATGATGATGATCCCCACGGCGAAAGCGCGCGCCATACTGAGCAGGGACTCCTGCGTGTCTTCGTATTCGCCGCCGAAGCGCACCGAGTAACCGGGGTACTTCTTAATGATATCGCCGCCCAGGCGCGCCACTTCCTGGTTGGCTTCCTGGGAAGTAGTCTTGTTGGGCCCCTCTTCGAGAACGTTGGCGGTGATCGTCAGCAGTCGCTTTCCGTTGCGGTGGTTGACCACCGTGATGCCGCTGCGTCGTTCAAAGGTGGCCAGTTGCGAAACCGGGATCAGATTGCCCAGGCGATTACGCACGTAGATGTTGCGCCAGGAGCGAGTCGAATTGCGATAGCGCTCATTGAAGCGTACGCGAATATCCACTTCCTCGTCCGCGCGCTTAATGGTGGTGGCCACGGTGCCTTGATAGGCGGTGTTGATGGCCAGCGCAACCTGCGCCACGGAGACGCCCGCTTGCGCGGCGCGCTTTTCGAAGATGCGAAAGCGCATCTCGTCCTTGCCTTCCTCGAAATCCGTATCGATGTCGACGACGCCCTTGATCTTACCGAGCAGGGTCTTATATTCCCCGGCAATCTTTTGGAGCGTATCGAAATCATCCCCCGTAACCTGGATGGCCACCGGCTTACCCACCGGAGGACCGCCGGCCATTTTCTCAAAGTCCAGGGCGGCCAGCTTGCCCTTGAGCTTGAGAAATTGTTTCGGTATCACAACCTTCCCGTCGGCGGAAGTCTTCACCACGTCCTGTGCGTGGAGGGGAGAGCTGATCACGCCGCTCTTTTTACCGGCGGTTTTGCCGTCCTTACCGGGCTTGCCTCCGGGCTTCTTACGGAAGCGCGGGTCCACCAGCCAGGCCGTTCGCTCTCGGAGGTGATCGATGACGACCTGCGTGGAGCGTTCCCGCTCCTGCTCCGGCGTCAGATAGATGATCATCATGGCGTAACGACTGTCCCGACGCGTGAACGGATCGTTGGCTTCCTTCTGAATGATGCCGATGCGGGTAACGAAGTTCTCCAGTTCGTACTTGGGCAACCGCATGACTTCGTGTTCCACCGCTCGGGCGAACCTGGCCACTTCGTCCTTGGTGAGCCCCTTGGGCGCGGTGATCTTCACGAGCATGGCGTCGATGGCGCTGGGAAAGAGCTTGAAGCTGCCCAGCACGCCCTGAGCCACGAAGGACACCACCAGCAGCAGCACCGCTCCGATGGTCACGAGGATCCGGTACTTCAGGGCGAATTTCAGCATGGGCAGATAGGCATTGTCCCGAATCCAATCAAACCAGCCGAACTCCTTCTCTTTATCAACGGAAGGCGCGTTCTTTTGAATATCGTAGAGGTGCGCCGGCAGAACGAAGAACGACTCCAGCAGCGAAGCCAGCAGCGCCAGGATCACCACCAGCGGAATGAAGTAGATGAACTTCCCGAAGATGCCCGTTACGAAGAGCATGGGACCGAACGCGGCGATGGTCGTGGAGATGGTGGCCATGACGGGGATCACCACCTCCTGCGCCCCCTCGGTCACGGCCTGTTTCACGGGCCTGTCCCCCATCTCGATATGGCGATACACGTTTTCACAGACGATGATGGCGTCATCCACCACAATCCCGATGATCACGATCAAACCGAACATGGAAAGGAGGTTCAGCGAGACCCCCATGAAATTCATGGCCATGAAGGTCATGCCCAGCGCCACGGGAATGCCGATGGTGGTCATCAGGGCCGTACGCCATCCAAGGAAGACGAAGAGGGAAAGAATTACGAGCGCCAGTCCGGTCACGCCGTTGGAGATGAGAACCTTGAGGCGCCGACGAATGAAGTAAGAGAAGTCGTTGACGTTGCCGATGTAGATGGCCGCGTCCTTCGAGCCCGCCTTCGCGGCGATTTGCCCCTTGGCCTTGAGCTTGTCCTTCATGATGGGCGGACAATTGTTCTGAATCTGACAGATGTAGTCCACCACGCGCACGCTGCCGTCGCTGTCCCCGGCGAACTTCGCGACGATCTGCTTGGCTTCGTCCACCACGGTGATGGCGTCCGCGGATTCGCGCTTCACGACGGTTAACGAAATGGCGTGCATGCCGTTGACTTTTTCGAGATAGAGGGGTTCCTCGAAATCCTCGCGCACGCGGGCCACGCTCTTGATCCGAACCGCCTGCCCGATGTCGTTGGAGCGCACGACGGTGTTTTCAATTTCCTTTACATTATTGTATTCGGCCACGGTCCGCACGATGGTTTCGCGTCCCCGGCTTTCGATTTTACCGCCCGGAAGATTGATATTGCGCCCC
>CAZGYS010000205.1:0-9943 GCA_964530305.1 uncultured Leptospiraceae bacterium | reverse complement strand
CCCGAGGAAAGTTCTTGTAATGGAACGGCGTCGCGGGTAAATATCTCAACAAGGTATCCCCGACCATGAAAAGAAGTTACCCATCCGCATTCATATCTTTATGCGCCGCCCTGGCTGCTTCCTCGCTGGTCACGGCCCATTGCGCGTCGACGGGGGCGAAGGACGATTCCGGCGGTAAGGAAGCCGTACAGGAAATTCGCGTGGGGCGCGCCCTGGCCGCGCGATTGATCAACAAGTACGGCATCGTTCGCAATCAGGAACAGGTGCGCTACATCGGACTGGTGGGACGCAGTCTGGCGCGCGTTTCGTCCCGCCCCGAGCTGGACTTTCACTTCGGCATTCTCGACACGGATGAAGTCAACGCCTTCGCCTGTCCGGGCGGTTACATTCTCGTAACGAAGGGCGCGTTGCGATTAATGGACAACGAAGCCGAACTGGCCGGAGTCCTGGCTCATGAAATCGCCCACGTAGCCCTGCGCCACTCCGGCGAATTTCGCGTGCAGGAAACCACCTGGCTGGAGTTCGTCGCCGGAATCCTGGGCGGCGGCAATGTCATGAGTACCGCTTTTCATAAGGTCACCGGAGACCTGGAAAAAAAGATCCTGGAGAACGGTCGACAAAAGGATCTCGAATTCGAAGCGGATAAGGCCGGCCTGCTGTATGCCGCGGCCGTGGGCTATCAGCCCGTGGCCGCCATCACCTATCTGGAAAGAACCGCCCGCGCGAAGGGCAACGACGTGCTCGTTAAGACCCACCCCAATTCCGGGGATCGCATCGGCGGTATTCGTCGTTTCATCAACGAAGAAGGCCTGCGGCAAACGGGCGTGCTCAATCGCGAACGTTTTCAGAAATACTTTTCCCCCGCGAAGCTCAAGTAGCGGGAATCAGATCGCCCAGGGCGATTCACGGGAGTACCCAGTGCGTAATAAACGAGAACTGGCCATCGGCCTGCTGCTGGCCGCCGTGCCGGTGGTGATAACCATCATCGCGGCATTCACGGGGCGATTGGAAGTCCTGGAGAATCGCCTGACGGATCAGCGCCATCGCTTCACGAACTCCGATCGTAAGGTCAGCAAGCAGGTCATGGTGGTCGATATCGACGACCGGGCCCTGGAAGTCGGCGCCCAGCATCCCGACTTCGGTACCTGGCCCTGGCGGCGTTCCACCTGGGTACCCCTGCTGCAGTTTATTTCCCTGGGCGAACCGAAGCTGGTCCTCTTCGATATCATGTTCTTTGAAAAGCGGGACGCCGGCGATGAGCTCCTGGCGGCGAAGACCCAGGAGTTCGGTTTGCCGGTCTCCCATGCCATCAATTTCGGACTCGTGGACGAGAAAGGCGGAGACTCTAAAAAGAAGGCCGATCAATACGATTGCTCCAAAATTCCCGATGATATTCAAGAGGGAGATCCCATGCTGCTGTTCTGCGGTATGAAGGAACAGTTTCCCCGCTTCGCATTTAAGCTCGACGCGCAAGCGGGCGCCGACCTGCCCGAATTCGGCGAAGTGCGATTTCCCGTGGGTAATATCGGCGCCGGTGCTCCGTCCCTGCATTCCGTGCGCATGAAGAGCGATCCCGCCACCGGTATTACGCGCTACAGCCGGCCGTTGTTTCACTACGAGAAGCACTATTACCCTTCGCTGGCATTGCGTTCCCTGCATGCGCTGGAGCCCATCGCCTCCATGACTCAAACCCGCGAAAGACTTGAGATCAAGACCGGCAAGCGAACCATCAAGGTGCCCCTGGAGCAGGGCCGCGCGCGATTGCACTACTATCCCGCCGAGGAAATGAAAGCCATGCCCCGGGTTTCGCTGAGCGCCGTCATGGTCGACGCCTACGCCCACATCTACGAGGGCAAACCCGTGGAAAATCTCACCGTGGATCCGCGTAAGTACTTCAAGGACAAGGTCGTGTACATCGGCACGTCGGCCACGGCCCTCTTCGACATCAAACGGACTCCCTACGGCGACAGCCCCGGCGTCTATCTCCACGCCACCATGCTGTCCAATATGCTGGAGAATCGCTTCCTGAAACGCTGGCCCGATCTCATCGGTCTGCTGGCGATTCTTATTCTCGTGCCGGCCATGGCTTTGCAGGTGATGCTCTCTCAACGCCTGCTGATTCGCGTCGTGATTCCCCTGTTGATCTACGCGGCCTACATGGGCACGGGTTTCGCGCTTTTCAAGCAGGACGTCATCATGCCCCTGGCGCCCTTCGTGCTGACCTTCCCGGCGTCCTTTCTGATGATACTCGGTTTCATGACCGTCACGGAAGGCCGCGAAAAGCGAAAGTTCAAGTCGGCCATGGGTAAGTATCTTTCGCCGGACGTGCTCGAGGACGTCATGGCCCGGGGCGAACTCACCGCCGAAGTCGGTCAGCGCAAAAAACTATCGGTAATGTTCACGGACATCCGTTCCTTTACGACGCTTTCGGAGAACCATCCCGCCGAAGTTGTGGTCGAGGTATTGAATCAATATCTGCATCGCATGGTGAAAATCATCTTTGATGCCCAGGGAACCCTGGATAAGTTCATCGGGGACGCCACCATGGCTTTCTGGGGCGCGCCCATAGCCCGCGAAGACCATGCCCTGCGCGCGGTTCGCGCCGGCCTCAAGATGCAGGAGGAGATGGAGGACCTGCATCGCATCTGGGCCGCGGAAGGCAAGCCCATCCTGCAGATGGGCGTCGGCGTCAACACGGGCGATATGATCGTCGGTAATATCGGTTCCGAGCAGCGATTGGACTACACCGTCATCGGAGACAATGTGAACCTGGGTTCGCGCATGGAAGGCCTGACCAAGGGTTACGGCGTCGGTATTCTCATCAGCGAACCGACTTACGACCTGGTAAAGGACGACATTCCCTGTCGTCCCATGGACTTCGTGGCCGTAAAAGGTAAGTCCATTCCCATCGTCATTTTCGAGCCGCTGGGAGATACGCCCCTGATGCCCAATACGGACAATCGCGTCGTCGCTGACGACTTCGTGAAGGCCTTCGCCGCCTACAAGGAGCGCCGTTGGGACGACGCCATCGCCATTTATTCGCGCTATCGCAAGACCAATCGCGGCGATGATCTCTATTCCAATATGATGATCGAACGTTGCACGGAGTTCAAGAATTCGCCTCCGGCGGAGGACTGGAACGGCGTGGTGAAGATGACGACCAAGTAAATGTCCAGGGAGAGGTGGCTCCGGCCACTCTCTGCTGATTCGCGTAAAGCAGAGCCTTGAAGGGCGGTGAAAATTCCCGGACGAGATTCGGGTGACCGGCACGGACGCCGGTCTGCCGCGCGAGCTATGGATGGCGAAAGCGCGGCCTAGTGAGGGAGGGAATTTTCACCGCGCATGCGAATCCCCTGGAACCCCTGGTCGCTCCCGGCCCTCCGTGGCCTCCGCGACACGCCTCCCATCCGGGTCGGCGACCGCTTTGCCGGCTTGATATCGTTATATTGTTTATCGTTGTTATTCGCCTTCGCGGCTTTGGGTGTTTTCGTGGGAGCTCGGCTTATCGCGCTTTGAACAGGTCGGGACGAATTCTAGTCTTCACTCATTCGCTAATATAAATATCCGCTCGAGGCAGCAGCTTGTCGAGTTCGCGGGCGCGTTCGGGGGAGATACTCGTTTGTTTCAAGTTGAGCACGCGCAGGGTGTCCGCCAGTTGGGCGATTTTGTCGGGCAGGTCGTCCAGGTCGTTGTTCGAGAGATCCAGGCCCTCCAGCTTCGGGAGTGAGGCGATTCCCGCCGGTAGTTCCCTTAAATTGCATTCGGCCAGGTCCAGCCAGCGTAGTTCGCGCATTTCGCCGAACCGGAAATCCTCAATCTGCTCCAGGGTAAAATAGCCGCCGAAGAGAATCGCCACCCGCAGATTTTCGAAGATGGGCAGGCGCGTGATTTCCTGGTAGGCGCGATTTTGCATCCCGGCGGTGCCCAGGTCCCCCAGATGCACGTAGTAGACGTCGCCCGTCGCACCGAGCTTGGCGTCCAGTTCGCGCCCCATGCCGTACTGGCTCGCGTCAGGCAGTTCGCACAAGAGGCGATCCAGCACATGGGCCGAGCTCCCGGCGAAGGCTTTCGGGCCGGCCTTCTTTATAAGGTTGGTTTGTTCGCCCACATTTTCCAGAACTTTGTGAAGTTCGGCGGTCGCAAGCGGCATTTCCAGCGGCCGAGGGTTGTCCGGATCAAATTGAAGGGCCTTACAAAGTTGATTGAAGGAGTGGGAAAAAAGCTCCGCGTCGAAGGTGGGTTCAGCTTCGCGCAAGAGGGCGATTTCCTTCCGCCGCATGGGGCGGCAGTAGTTGAGATGATACGTGGAGGCGTTGCCCAGGAGAAAATTCAGGTCTTTGTCGGTGCTCATTGTAAACCTCAGGGTCGGCGTTTGCGAAAGCGATTGGTCTTGCAATCGAAGACGAGCCGATGGCGGCGAAGAGCCGGGTTCTCTTCCTTCATGGCGCCATAGGGGCTCAAGCGAATGGTGCTCTTTCCACAGCCGGAACCGAACTTCGTTCGAACCATGCCCAGCATGCTGATATTTTGTTGATGAATCAGGATCTTCGTCTCGTGACCGATGAGGACGTTGAACACCGTCGAGTCGCAACAACCGCCCATGATAATCGCGTCCGTCTGGGCATCGTCGTTGAGATCCAGGAAGCGAACCTTGTAATACTTGTTATGGTAGCCGCCGAATCGAACCCAGTGATTCTCGCGCAGGACCCAGACGTCTTCGACGCGGTCTCTCATGTCCGGACCGCCCAGTCCCATTCCCGTGCGCTGAATGGCCGCGATGTGCGAGTTGATTCGTCGGAGTTTTAGATCCCTTTCCGGATTGCGCGTAATGTTCCGGGCGTGGACGGAATCCGCGAAAACGCCGCCCTTCAATACGTTTTGCCGGTAGATTTTGTAAAAGGCCGCGGCGTTTTTGAGTAAGGTCTCGTCCTCCGGACCGGGCAACGGCGAAAACTTGAAGTCGATATCAGAATCGCGGTACGGTTTCGGATGATTGGTAAGCGTGAATATTTCCGGCGTGCGGCCAAAGCCGGAATCGTCTCGCGCATCGCCTTTACAGGCCAAGATTATTAATAGAGCGAAGTGTAATGTGAGCATCAACAGCATGAGAACTAAAACTCTCAAGCTAGTGAACCCCGGAGCCGCCAATCATACTTCATCAGGGGATTAATCACCCCTCGCTCTATTTATAGATGCCTTCGATCTCGGTTTCGAACTTATCAAAGACCACGTTGCGTTTGATCTTCATGGTCTCGGTCATCTCGACCCCTTTTTCGAATTCCTTGTGCATGACGTAGAAACCGGTAACTTTCTCGAAGGCCTTGAAGCCGTTGGCGCCGGATACGTATTCCTTGACGATGTTGCCGAAGAACTTGCGAATTTCGGGCACGGCGTTCCAGCCTTCCATGCCCTCGGGAACATTGATGCCCTGGTTCTTGAGCTCTTCGCGCGCCAGGTCCCAGTTGGGAACGAGCAGCGCGCCCAGGGTCTTCTTGTCCTGACCCACGACAACCGTCTGGTTGATGTACACGTTCTCAAGCAGCTTCATCTCGATGGGGCCGGGCTCCACGTTTTCGCCGCCGGCCAGAACAATGGTATCCTTGGCGCGACCCGCGAATTTCACTTCACCGGTCAAGGTCCAGGTGAAGATATCGCCCGAATTCAACCAGCCGTCATGAAGAACTTCATTGGTCTTTTCTTCGTTCTTGTAATAGCCCCGCATGATGTGCGGGCCCTTGTGCCAGAGGACGCCTTTTTGTCCCGGACGGGTAATCACGCGGCCGGCGTCGTCGCGAATCTGCAACTGTACGCCGGGCAGGGGTTTACCCACGCAGCCGCGTCGCGGCCAGGGCAGTTCCGCCGCCGCGGATACGCCGCAGGTTTCGGTCATGCCGTAGGCGTCTAGAATGGGAATTCCGATGGAGCGAAAGAAAATCGCCACGTGCTCGGGCAACGCGCCCGCGCCGGAAATGGCGAACCTTAGCTTACCGCCCAGGTTGTTCTTAACTTTCTTCAGGATGATCTGCGCCACGATGTTCAGGACTTTGTAGACCGGCAGCATGGCCAGGGCGATGGCCTTGCGCTGGATGCGCGAAGCCGCGCTTTCTTCCTCGGTCTCCGCGAAGCGATCCGCCAGGTTGTCGATGATGTCCGTGTGAGCCAGCGCCGCGTTGTGAGCAAAGTTAAACAGGTTCTGAACCTTCTCCGACTGCTTGCGGACATTATCGAAAATACGTTTATAGAGCTGTTCCCACACGCGCGGCACGGATACCAGCATGGTGGGTTTGATGGTGGCCAGATCCACGGCCAGTGTAATCACCGTGGCGTTGGCCATGCTGGCCCCGCTGGCAATCAGGGTCGTTTCCAGCAGGCGTTCGGCGATGTGCCAGGGCGGCAGGAAGATAACCGTGCGGTCCTGCTCGTTGAAGGGATACGTCAACTGCAGCTGGCTTACTTCCCAGCAGAACGAGCGATGCTCGAGCATCACGCCCTTGGGCGCGCCCGTGGTGCCGCTGGTGTAAATGATGGTGGCGATGTCGTCCGGACGGAGCGCTTCGCCGCGTTTCTTTAATTGAATTTCTCCATGCTGTTCCAGCAGCTCTTCGCCGATGGTCAGGGTGTCCATGAAGAAGTGGAGTTGAATCTTGCCCAGGGCCGCCTTGTGTTCATCCAGCTTCTTGAATTTCTCCTCCGGCGCCACGCAAATGATGTGCTGAACATTGGGGAGTTGATCCAGAATGGAGACGATGGTCTTGAGCATGCGCTCATGCTCGACGATGAGGATTTCGCACTCGGTATGATTGAGGATATAGGTGATGTCCTGCTCGGTGGCATCGCATCCGCGCGGCACGTCGATGCCGCCGATGGTGACGATGCCCATGCTGATGAGATTCCACTCATAGCGGTTATCGCAAAGGAAGCCGACCTTGTCCCCGTGCTGCAAATTGAGGTGGTGCAGCATGTAGGCGGAGAAGCGCTTCATGTCCGCCCGCCAGTTGAAATAGGACACAGCCTGGAAGTTCTGGCCGTCCGGTTTCACCCAGTAACAGGGCCGTTCGGCATAGGTCGCCACGGCGTCGCGGACCAGGTAATAAATCGATTCCTTCTCCATGGCTACAAGGGCCGCCGGGGTGCTCCATCGGTCAAGCGGGATCGAATGGTTGGTTCGGGCCGCGGGACCGAATTCTCGGGCCCTTGAAACCTAACTCAGGGCCCTGATTTCGTCCGCCGCCCGGATTCCCGACAAATAGGCGCCATGCACGGTGCCTCTGTAATCGCGGCTGGGTGTGCTCGCCGGCAAAGAAAAGCACGTCTTCCACGGGCTCGGCCAGCTTGCGGAAGACTTTTCCCCGCGCGCCCACGGCCGCAAAGCTGTAAGCACCCCGGCTGAAGGGCTCCTCATTCCAGCGGGTGATAACGGCTTCCCGGGGTGCCGTCACGGCATCGCCGAAGGCCTGTCCGAGGGCCCCCAGCGCGTCGTCAATCACCGCCGCGTCGTCCTTGCCGGGCATCGTGTCGGTCGCGTATTCATTCAGGGCGATTCCCACCAGAATCGGGCGACCCGTAAACGGATGGGTATTCAACCAGTACGGGAAAGCGCCGTCCTCTCGATCCAGCAGCCCGAAGTAGTGCGATTCCAGGGGCCAGAAGGCCTGGTCGAAATGAAGCACGGCCTTGTTCACCGCGCCGAAACCAGCGCTCTCGATGGCCTTGCGTTTCTTTTTGGGCAGTCGCGGATCGAATGTAATGTCTCCGTCTCGCAGCACGCCCAGAGGCAGGGTGACCACGGCCTGGTAGGACTCGAAGCTGCCGCGATTGGTGAAGACTTCCACGCCGTCGTCGCCGTATTCGATTCGTTCCACCACCGTCTCATAGCGAATGTCCAGGTCCCGCGCCATGTCCTCGATCAGGCGACTGTAGCCTTCCAGCAACAGAACGTCCTTGCCCTTGAACTCTTCATCGTCGTCGAAGTACCAGGCCGACAAACGATCGGGCGCGGCCCCGAGATCAAAGGCGGTATAAGTGTGCAGCATGAAGCGCCCCAGGGCGTCGTCCAGCCCGCTCGGTTCCGCCGCGAGCACCGCCTCCCGCAGGGACATGTCTTCTTCCCTTTCCTCGGCCAACTGGGCGGCCTTTTTCAGCAGGCGATTGAACTTTGCCTCGGCGTCGTCCACGGCCTGGTCCGCGACCATTCCGCCGTCCGCCGCGAAAATTTGTACGAGATCGTCGTCGTCGCGGAAGGTCGTGATGCCGGCCTTCGCGGCCATATCCGAAAGGGGATTGGTCTTCGCGCCGTGAATCCAGGCCGCGCCCAGATCCAGGCCGGCGCCGTCCACATGAACGGTATGAATGCGTCCGCCCGGTCTATTGCGCGCTTCCAGGACGACGACCTCACGCCCGGATTTTTGAAGTTCGCGCGCCGCCGTGATGCCGGCCATGCCCGCGCCGATGATTAAAACGTCCACGTCCGCGATGGGTGCCATGTGATGCTCCTCACCGGCAGTGAACCATGCGGACTCGCCATGGGCAAGGACGAAACGCGAATCGCCCTAATTCAATGAGAACTTCACGCCGTAGGTAATGAAATTCGAACCGCAGGTGGGCGGGCAATAGGTTCCGAACACGCCGGAGCGATGATGAATCCGCAAAAAGACGCGCGGCTGACGTGGATAGTCGCCCAGACCCAGCTCCACTTCCAGCATCAGGTAATTCAGAATCTCCGCGGATTTCTCTTCGCGTCGCCCGAAGGGATCGCGGGGATTCTCCAGTTCCGGTTGACGCGTGGCCAGCGAAAGCCCTTCGCCGAAGGCGATGCTGAAGTGCCGATCGAACAGGCTGCCCACCCAGCGCGTAATCAAAACGCCGTTGAACTCGAAGTGATTCATGCGTCCGAAGTGCTTGCCGATCTGGCCCTCGGTTTCGAAACGCAGGGAACGAATATTCGTATCCAGCAGATAGTTCACCGCGCCCACCATCAAGAACGAGTCCTTGTAGTCGGTCTCGGCTCGCATGAGGATGTGCTGCAAGTCCGTATCGGTAAAGTTGCCGCCGTAAATCATGAAATCGATTTTATCGCGGTCGAAACCGAACGCCGGCGTAAACGCGGTACTTGCCGCCAGAATAAAAAAGAGCATGCGGAGTTTCATAAATCATCTCCCGTCCGGTATCAGACCGGGGACCCTGTACGGGTGTTCACGAATTTTCCGCGAATTTTAAGGCGATTCGACTAAAGGAGCAAGCTCCCCTTGGCGAAATACTCCAGGCTGGGGCGAACATCTCAAAGTCCAGGGGAACACGAATTTTAGCGAATGGACACCAATTTCACGAATGAGTTTGGTGTGGAAAGTTGAATTGCCGGAGGAAGTTAAGCCACGTCCCGCGTGAACTCGCGAACGGCTGCCGGAACATCGCCCAGCTAAAGACCCATTCGCGCCATTCGTCACATTAGTGTCATTCGTGCTCTCTTCTCAATCAAGACCCAGGCGCTTGTAAACGAACTGAATATTGCGCAGGAAGTATGAGAGGTCGAAGATTTCGTCCAATTTTTCCTCGGAGAGCGCGGCCTTGATTCCCGCGTCTTCGCCCGCCACTTTGCGCAGGGTTAGATTGGGATCGCCCCAGACGGTCATACTGGCGGTCTGCACCAGCGCATAGGCTTCCTCTCGCTCCAGGCCCGTGTCCACCAGGGCCAGCATCAAGCGTTGCGAACAAACCAGGCCGCGAGTGATGTTCAATACGCGTTCCATGGCGTCGGGATAAACGTGCAGGTCTTCCAGCACGAAGATCATTTTCGAAAGAATGTATTCCAGCGCGATGACCGAGTCCGGTAGAATGACGCGTTCCGCGGACGAATGGGAAATGTCCCGCTCGTGCCACAGGGGCATGTCCCGATAAGCGGTATTGACGTTGGATTGAACCACGCGCGCCAGACCGCAGATGCGTT
>CAZGYS010000204.1:0-9987 GCA_964530305.1 uncultured Leptospiraceae bacterium | reverse complement strand
CGGGTACAGACTCTTGAAGTCCAGGACGGCCACATTGTCGTAGAAGCCGGGCGCGCTGTCCAGAACCAGTCCGCCCGGCGCCGCTTCGTCGCTGGTTGGTCGCGCGTGGGTATCCGCGGCGAAGCCCCGGCGATGCAGACGCGGCAGATAAAGGAAGTCGAACGCGGCCGAACTACCGCCCACGCGATCCAGGGGCAAGCCCGTCAACTGGGCGCGGCGAATCGCCAGGGGGGCCAGATTCAACTTATCGAAAATTTCCAGCACCAGGCGCGTGTCCTCGAGATTGTAATGGGCCAGGCCGGGTTTGTCCTCGTGAAACTGGCGCGTGATTTCATGGGCTCGCTCCTTACCCGGTTTATCGATGAGCTTCTTGCGCCCGAGAATGGAATGGGCCGCCGTGCCCAGGGAATAATCGTCGAGCTGCACGAAGGCGGCGCGCAACATATTGATACCGTCCAGCACCGCGCGTCCGGGGATACGCGCCAACCATTGATTGGAGCCTGTATTTGGTTCGATGACCCGCGCGGGTCCCGCGGTACCGATGTCGAAGGGAATTCCCAGGCTTTCGCATTTCTTGGCCAGCCAGCGCAGGTCGAAACCGATGACGTTCCAACCGATGAGTACGTCCGGGTCGAATTCGCGCAGGTCCGCGAAGCATCTTTGCAGCAATTCCTTTTCGGTATTCGCGGCGATGTATCCGCTTGCCGTCGCGTCTCGACCGGCGCCGGCGGGATCGAGCATATGGACTTTTGATAGACCTTCGCCGTACAGGGCAATAGAATAGAGGTCGTCGCCCAGGGAGCATTCGATATCCAGGGAGAGCATGCGCGGTCGCAGATGAAAATCGCCGGGCTTAACTTTCGGGTCCACGTATACCAGACGCCGGTCATCGCTTTGGTGGGGCTCGCTTTCGAATCGCACCGCGCCCTGGATGTAGCGCTCCATGAGAAAGCGCGGGGCCGGACCGATATCGGCCTCGTAAGTAAAGACGGCTCTCGTTTCGCACTCCTCCCGGGCCCGGGTGAGATCGCTCATGAATGGAAAGTACAGGGCATCGAGTGGTTCGCCCCGAAGACTGGAAAGCTCCACCGGCTTGCGATAAGCCTTCGAGGGCGTAAAGGTCGAGCTTCTCTCGATGAAAAAGACCAGTCGCGGCTGGGTGACGGTCCAATCGAATCGCCGCCCGTCCTCCAAACGACCGCGTAAAAGCAGCCCCTGGCGGCCTTCCACGACCACGCGTTCGCTTGATAGAATGAATCCCTGAATGGACATTTACGCTGTTCGGGCCGCGGGTTTCCGATTTCGGGGCGATTGACGCCGTTTTTCTTTTTTCCTTGAAATCTCCCCGGAGCCCGCCAATATGCTGACCGCGCCCATCATGGAAAAATCAATGAAAAAAAACGAAACCCCGGATACCAATGGAGAGCTTTTCGCGGGCCCGGCCGCCGAAAGAACCTCACGCCCCGGCCGAAAACCCTCTTCCCGCAAGAAATCCAAAGGCGCCGGCTCCACCCAGCCGAAATCCACTCCCACGAGTTCGTCCGAAGCATCGCCGAAGGCAAAACCAGCCGCCGCCGAGAAGGCTGCTCCCGACGCCGAGGAAACCGCGCGGAAAGCGACGGGGAATAAATCCGACGGTGAAAAGCCCGGTCGCCGTAATACGAAAAAGAAGACGTCCATCCCCGACGACATCAATAAGAAGCACGACCTGCTGCAACTGTTCACCCTGGATCTCAATGTAGCCAAGATGACCCTGGGGCCCATGCTGGCCAATCTCTTTCGCATTCGCACCATGGGCCGGGAGAATGTTCCGGAATCCGGCGGGGGTCTGGTGATCTGCAATCACGCCAGCTATCTGGATCCCATGATCATGGGCCTGTATTTCCCCCGCCCCGCCACTTTCCTGGCCATGTCGGATCTGTTTACCATTCGGGATCGCGTCATGGAACTCTTCAATGAGATCGGCACCATCACGGGCCTGCCCATGGTGTGGCACATGGCCAAACCCTTCATGCAATTCTGGTCCACGCTCGTGGGAGACGGCTTTAAGACGCAGCTACTGGAGTTCCAGGCCGTGCCCGTTGTGCGTAACTATCGCGGGAGCAGCGCGAAAGAAGCCATGGCCTATTACAATGATCTGCAAAATCAGATGTTGAACATCCTGAACGAAGAGAAAGTTCTGGCCATTTTCCCGGAAGGCGGTCGCACGCGCACCGGCGAACTGCTCGAATTCAAAACCATGGCCGCCGGCCTGGCGCTGGAAGCGAACAAGCCCATCTATCCCACGGCTCTCACCGGAACTTACGACTCGTTGAATCCGGCCAACCTGATCAGCGGAAACAGCTTCCTGCGGGACATCACCTACTCCATGGGCAAGCCCATCATGCCCGATGATTTTCCGAAGACCGGAAACAAGAAACAAAAAGCCCGCGAACTAACGGTTATGATGCGCGAAAGCGTGGAGAAACTCATGGCGGAGGCGGCGCAGCCTCAGGAGTAAACGGCGCGGTCGCGCGAAGCAGGCCGAACATGAGCATCAACCTTACCGAGGCGCTTGCTGAGCCTGATGGAACGCCGAGACATCAAATAGCCAAAAGCTATAACACCATTGACACTATTTATTTGAGCTATCAGCCTGTTTCTGCTACAATCATGAACGACAACCGGGAAATCGCCCGGCGGAAATTCATGAAGAAAAAGGAGAAATAACATGGCGGAATCGGATATCAGCAAGTGCCCGGTGATGGGAGGCGACAAGGGTCGCGGCGCGACGGGCTCGACGGCAAACCAGCACTGGTGGCCCAATCGGCTTAATCTCAAGGTGCTCAACCAGAACGCGCCCCGAATCAATCCCCTGGGTGAAAAATTCGACTATGCGAAGGAGTTCGCCAAAGTCGACCTGGACGCGCTCGCGCGAGACGTGGACGCCGTGCTCACGACTTCCCAGCCCTGGTGGCCGGCGGATTACGGCCACTACGGCCCGTTGATGATTCGCATGGCCTGGCATAGCGCGGGGACGTATCGAATCGGTGACGGCCGCGGCGGGGCGTCTTCCGGCACCCTGCGCTTCGCGCCGTTGAACAGCTGGCCGGACAATACGAATCTGGACAAGGCGCGTCGCCTGCTGTGGCCCGTAAAAAAGAAATACGGCGGCAAGATCTCCTGGGCGGATTTGATGATCTTCACCGGCAATCGCGCCCTGGAAACCATGGGCTTTAAGACCCTGGGTTTCGCCGGCGGGCGCGAAGACGTCTGGGAACCCGAGGAAGACATCTACTGGGGATCCGAATCCGAATGGCTGGGCGATGAACGCTATAGCGGTGACCGTGAGCTGGAGCAACCCCTGGGCGCGGTTCAGATGGGTTTGATCTACGTGAACCCGGAGGGACCAAACGGAAATCCGGATCCGCTCGCTTCAGCGCGGGATATTCGCGAGACTTTCGCGCGCATGGCGATGAACGACGAAGAGACCGTGGCATTGATCGCCGGTGGACACACCTTCGGTAAGGCTCACGGCGCCGGAGACGCGAAGCACGTCGGCGAAAGCCCCGAGGGCGCAACCATCGCGGAGCAGGGCCTGGGCTGGAAGAACACCCACGGCAGCGGCAAGGGCGGCGATACCATTACCAGCGGCCTGGAGGGCGCCTGGACGGAAAACCCCATCAAGTGGGATAATAACTTTTTCGAGAACCTGTTCAGGTACGAATGGGTACAAACGAAGAGTCCCGCCGGCGCGACTCAATGGGTGCCCGCCGACGAAGCCGCGACCGATTCCGTCCCGGACGCCCACGACTCCGCCACCCGGCACGCGCCCATGATGTTGACGTCGGATCTCGCCTTGAAAATGGATCCCGTCTACGGCCCCATTTCCAGGCGATTTTATGAGCACCCGGACCAGTTCGCCGACGCTTTCGCGCGCGCCTGGTACAAATTAACCCATCGCGATATGGGACCCCGGGCGCGCTGCCTGGGACCGCTCGTTCCGACGGAGCCGCAAATCTGGCAGGATCCCATTCCCCAGGTCACCCACGCGTTGATCGACGAAAAGGATATCACCGAACTCAAGCAACGCATCCTGGCTTCGGGCCTGTCGATTTCGCGCCTCACGGCGACCGCCTGGGCCTCGGCTTCTACTTTTCGGGGCTCGGACAAGCGCGGGGGCGCCAATGGAGCGCGCATTCGCCTTGCGCCTCAAAAGGACTGGCAAGCCAATGAACCGGAGAAACTGGCGGACGCCCTGAACACCCTGACTTCCATTCAAACGGAATTCAATGCCGGGGCGTCGGGCGGTAAACAGGTTTCACTGGCGGATCTGATCGTGCTGGGGGGATGCGCGGCGATCGAGGCGGCCGCGCGAAACGCCGGCGTCGAGATCACCGTACCTTTTTCCCCGGGGCGCGGGGACGCCCTGGCCGAGCAAACCGACGCGGACTCTTTCGCCGTGCTGGAACCGAAGGCGGACGCTTTTCGCAATCACTTCAGCATGGAGGAGCGTCGTCCGCTGGAAGAGTTGCTGCTGGACAAGGCCCAATTACTGACTCTCACGGCGCCGGAGATGACGGTGCTCGTGGGCGGCCTGCGGGTTCTGGGCGCGAATACCGAGGGCTCCAAACTGGGCGTCTTTACGAAGCGATCCGAGACCCTGAGCAACGATTTCTTCGTGAACCTGCTGGACATGGATACCCAGTGGCGCGTATCGCCTCGCTGCGAACATTTCTACGAAGGCTTGGACCGAGAAACCGGTGAAGAGAAATGGCGCGCAACGGGGGCGGACCTGGTCTTCGGCTCCAGCTCGGAGGTCTACGCCTCCGACGACGCGGGGGAAAAGTTCGTCCGGGATTTCGTCGCCGCCTGGCACAAGGTGATGAACCTGGATCGATTCGATCTAAAGTAGAGCCGGGCCTCAAGTGAGCTCTTGCTCCGGCGGCCTTCAGCGTCGCCGGGGCATCGCCCGGGAGCTTACAGGCGCGGCACGACGCGCCGTCTACGCTTCGCCTCTTCTCACCACGTCCGCGAAAAAGTCGGTCAGTTGTTTGGGCACACGGCGCGGCATGCCGCCTTCCAGGGCCGCGGCCGAGTGGATGGTGTAGCCGCTGACGAGGTGGTCTTCTCCCCGATTGATTCGGTACTGAACGCATAGTCGCGAACCCTGGATCCACTCCACGAAACCGGAAATGTCCAGCTGGTCGTCGTATTCGGCCGGCGCGATGTATTCCACATGGGCCTCGATGACCGGCAAGCCCACGCCGCTTTCCTCGACTTCGCGATAGCTCAATCCGCACGTGCGAATCAATTCGTTTCGCAGGCGCTCGAAGTATTCCAGGTAATTGGCGTAATAGACGATGCCCATGCGATCCGTGTCGGCGTAGGGAACCGTATAGGCGATGGTGACGGCTTTTTCAGGCAGGTCGTGGTTCATGTTAACGAGTATTCACCATCCAGGCGGAAAAGGAATCCAGGAACTCCTCGAACTCCGGGCGATGCTCGGCGGGAAACTCCACCTCGTCCAGGGCGCGGCGAAAACAGTCCAGCCAGACGTCCCGAGCTTTCGGAGTAATGGCGAAGGGCACATGGCGAGCGCGCATGCGCGGCGGACCGTTCTTTTGCGAATACAGATAAGGACCGCCCATAATTTGAATAAAGAAGTCCGCCGACTTCTGAGCGGAAACCTTCATGTCGATGCCCGCGAAGAGCGGGGCCGCTTCGCTTTTGTCCAGATTCCGGTAGTGGACGTCCAGCATGCGGCGGATGAGATCTTCCCCCAGAATATTATACAATTCCCGGTTAAGGGGCTTCTGGGGCGGACCGCCCGGTGGAACGTAGATATCCTTCACGACCGAGAGCAGTTTTCCCGCCCGGCGATGTGTCAAGCCCATAACCTCGTTTTCCGGTTGTCAGGGCCTCCCAATCTCGTACTCTGGCGCCGAGGCTGCATGATGGATTTTTTGAACAAGCTAGTTGCAACGGTCGTGATCGCCGGGGCGATTCTCACGGTCGGCGCCTGCCGTAAACCGTCATCGACGCCTCCGAAAGCGATCCTGGTGAAATACCAGGCGGACGCCCTGCGTCTGTGCGGGGCCATCGTGGACTGCATCAAGCAGGACGTAGCCAATCGCCTGCAGGGCCAACCCGAACGACGCAAGATGATCATGAATCGCATGACGCGGGATCTCTGCGTCAAGAAACAGACGGCCTTTATCGGCAAACTCAGTACGGATCCGAGCGGCAAGGGTTTCGCGTTCAAGCCGGAGAATTACAAGCTGTATTCGGAATGCTCGAAAGCCGTGGCGGGGGCTCCCAAATGCGCCGAACGCCGTCGCCTCCATAAAGAACATGCCTCCTGTCGCGGCCTGCGCGGCCTCTTCGCGGCTCGCTGAAGCAACGCCCCGCCGGTTTCGGGATGTCGTCGGTTCGCCATATTGATCAATTCCTGGCCGGTTTCTCCACCGGGGACGCCATATCCAATCAGGCCCTGCTCATGCGGGACCACCTGCGCTCCCTGGGCTTTAAGTCCTCCATCTACTGCGAACAATTCACCGAGGCCGACTCCCACCAGGTTCTGCACTTTCGACGCTACCATCGCCGTAAGAACGCCCTTTTAATTTATCATCACTCTTTCTATACGGAAATCCTCAAGACCCTGAGCGATTACCCGGCCGAGAAAGTGCTGGTCTTTCACAACGTGACGCCCCCGCGCTTCGTGGAGCCCTACAATTCGCGACTGGCCGAATCGCTGGCGCGGGCCCGAGACGTGCTCACGGATCTGAAAAGCCATTTCACGACGGCCCTGTGCCCCAGCGCGTTCAACGCGAAGACCTTGCAACGTCTGGGCTACGGCGATGTTCGCATTATGCCCTATCCCATCGAGCCCCGCTCCCTGGAAGCGGCGGCCACGCCCTCGAATCTGGCGTACCTGCGCGACGGCGCTCTCAATATCTTGTTCGTGGGGCGGATTTTCCCCAATAAACGCCATCAGGACCTACTGAAGACCTTTCACTACTTTCGACGGCTGGAAGAAAATTCACGGCTCCTGCTGGTCGGCCCCCAGCACCCGGGCGTGCGCGGCTACACCGCCGAGCTGAACAACTTGAGCACGGAGCTGGGCGTCAGCGATCGCGTGGTCTTCACCAACATGGTGGCGCCGGAGGACATCGCTTCGTTTTATCGCCACTCCCATGTCTTCCTTTCCATGAGCGAACACGAGGGCTTCTTCGTCCCGCTGGTGGAAAGCATGCATTGCGATTTGCCGGTGCTGGCCTACGCCTCCACGGTGATTCCCGAAACCCTGGGCCACAGCGGCATCATGTTCAAGGAAAAGAACTTCGAACGCGTGGCCGAGATCATGCTGGAGCTGGCCCGGGAAGGTCCGCTACGACAAGCGGTGCTGGAAGGCCAGCGCAAGCGCCTGGAGCACTTCCGCAAGGAAGCCAGCCTGGAAGTATTCATGGAAACCCTGCGTGCCCTGGGCGCGGCCTGAGCTTTTTCTTGACGGAGCCCGGGCGAGGAATATACTTCCACGCGATGAAACTCGTAATCGCCATTATCCAACCCCATAAACTGGACGAGGTGAAATTCGCCTTGAACAAGCAGTCCATCGAGCGACTCACCGTTTCGGACGTCCAGGGCTACGGACAGCAGAAAGGCTATCGCGAGGTATACCGCGGAACCGAATTCATGGTGAACTTGATTCGCAAAGTGCGATTGGAAATCGCCGTGAACGACCAGTACGTGGAACCAACGGTGCAGGCCATCATGGAATCAGCGCGGACCGAAGGCGGACAAATCGGGGACGGCAAGATTTTCATCTGCCCCATGGATGATGTAATCCGCATTCGCACGGGTGAACGCGGCAGCGAGGCCGTCTAACCGGGGGTCGGCGCCGTCCGACCCAACGCCTTGAATTGCCTTCTTGAATTGCCTCTAAAAATCGCCCGCCTCACCTTACTTCCGAGCAACCCTCCTCCATTTAACCGATCCCCGTCCCGCTCCGACTCATTCCGAAAGTCTCCCCACGAGTCAAGTCGCCTAAAAAATAGGCAAAATGTATATCTTGAAATTCGACAAAACGCTCCCTCGAACAGGGTGCCCAATACTTAAGCATCCTGCATTAAAATGTTAATAATTCCAGATCGCCCCAGATTGCTCTGTACAGTCGATTGCTGAATATTTAAGCTTTTTTTCCCGATCGTGCGCACCTGGCACCGTCCTTGCTGAATGTGGTCCATATTCTCATTCTTCACGAATCAAATAAGGAGCAATATATGAAACATAGCAAGTTCCTGCGCTGGTTCGCTATAGGGCTGATTCTGGCACCCACGGTTGTCTTCGCCCAGGACAGCGGCACCGGCGGGAAGGCCGATACAAAGCTATACGAACTGATGTATGCGTTCGACAATATCACGCTGATGATCTGCGCGATTCTGGTCATTTTTATGCAGGCCGGTTTCGCCATGTTAACGGCGGGTTTGAACTCCGCGAAAAACACCGTGAACATTCTGTTCAAGAACTTCATGGACTTTTGCATCGCGGCGCTCTTCTTCGGACTCATCGGCTTTAGCCTGATGTATCCCGGATCCGGCGCGGAAGGCAAATGGTTCGGCTTCGCGGGTTTCGGTATTTCCATGAAATCCCCCACGGTAGCTGAAATCGCTAAATCCTACGCGGGCGGCAGCACGCTGTTCCATCCCAACGTAGACTTCCTCTTCCAGGTAGCTTTCGCGGGCGCGGCGGCGACCATCGTAGCCGGTTCGGTTGCTGGTCGACTGAAGTTCAGCGGTTACCTCATCTACAGTGCCGTTCTGACGGCTCTCATCTATCCCATCTCCGGTATGTGGAAATGGGGCGGTGGCGCTCTGAACGCGGCTGGTTTCCAGGATTTCGCCGGTTCCATCGTAGTTCACGCGGTCGGTGGTTTCGCCGGTCTGGCGGGCGCGATTGTGCTTGGTCCCCGTATCGGCAAATTTTCGCCGGACGGAAAACCCCGCGCAATGCCCGGTTCCAACCTGGCGCTGGCGACTCTCGGAACGTTCATTCTGTTCGTCGGCTGGTTCGGCTTCAACCCCGGTTCTCAGCTGGCCTTCTTTAACGGAGCCAATGCTTCGGCAACCGTAATCATCGCAACCAATACCACTTTCGCGGCAGCCGCGGGCGGTGTATCCGCGATGATCCTGACCTGGATTTTCTTCCGCAAGCCGGAACTCTCCATGTCGCTCAACGGTATGCTGGCCGGTCTGGTAGGTATTACCGCCAACTGTGACCGCGTAACCAATGGCGAAGCCGTCATCATCGGCGTCGTAGCAGGTGGCCTGGTTATCGCCGGCGTTAAACTGCTGGACATGCTGAAAATCGATGACCCCGTAGGCGCATGGCCGGTTCACGGTCTCTGTGGTCTCTGGGGCGGTCTGGCTACCGGTATTTTCGGTGATATCCCCGAAAAGATGACCCGTGGCTCCTTCCTGTGGGTGCAGACTTATTCTTCCCTGACCATTATCGCATGGGCCTTCGTAATGATGCTCGGCGTCTTCTTCATCCTGAAGGTGGTTGGTCTGTTGCGAGTATCTCGTGACCAGGAACTTCGCGGTCTGGACATCGGCGAACACGGCGAGGAAGCTTACGCGGGCTTCCAGATTTATACCGTGGACTAATACGAATTCTGGAGGCGAATTAACATGAAATTAATCACCGCGATTATTCAACCGCACAAGCTGACGGACGTTAAGGAATCGCTCGCGAAAGCCGGCGTGACCAAAATGACCGTTACGAATGCCCTCGGTTGCGGACAGCAACAGGGTTATGACGAATCCTATCGAGGCGTCGTTCATGAAGTCAATCTGCTGAAGAAAACACAAGTGGCGATTGGCGTAAACGACGACTTCGTGGAGCCGACCATCAAAGCCATCGTAGAAGGCGCCCGTACGGGAACCATCGGCGACGGTAAGATTTTCGTAACGCAACTTAAAGATGCCATCCGCATTCGCACGGGTGAGA
>CAZGYS010000203.1:0-9992 GCA_964530305.1 uncultured Leptospiraceae bacterium | reverse complement strand
CATCGACCAGCTCCTTACCGGAGGCATCGCGCAAGCCCTCGGCTACGACGACCATCACGCTGGCGGCGTTGACGTCGCTTTCTTTCAGGCGACGCGTGTACTTTGCCATGAGGTGCTTGTGGAGGACGTCGAAGTCCACGGGAATCTCGGGGATCAAAATCGCATCCGCCGCCGCGGCGACCCCTCCGCGAAACGCGGTGTGACCGGCGTAACGCCCGAAGACCTCTACCACGATGACGCGATTGTGCGTGGCGCCCGTGGTGCGCAGGTCCCGCAGAAAATCGGCGATGCGACCAATGGTGGAATCCCCGCCCACGCTGTAGGGCATCAGGTCCAGGTCCATGGTCTTGGGCGCATGAACGCAGGGCAGACCCCGGTCGGCCAGGTCGGCCACCACGCTGCCGGTATCATCGCCGCCGGCGATGACCAGGGCATCCAGGTTAAATTTGGCCATGCCCTCTTTGATGCGTTCGTATTTATTGTCATCATTGATCTTCGAGATCTTGACCCGGGAATTTCCCGCCTCGCTCCCGGCCATGAACACGTCGATGCGGTCCAGACGCGATTCATCCAGCGCCACCAGGGAATCGAATTCCACGAGATTATAGAGTCCCGCGTAGCCATTGGGAATAACATGGGCCGTGATGCCCCGAGAAAGAGCGGTGAGCGCCGCGCCCTTGAGAACTCCATTGAGTCCCCCCGAGTCTCCGCCCGAAGTAAGAATACCGATATTTTTTAGTGCCATGCCCTACTGAAGCGCTCGAAGGGAACCAGCCGGCAAGGATTTTCCGCGGCAAAACCGGTTGCGCCCGAAAAGCCGACATGCCTCTATAGTTGGCGGCGGTACATAGCGAGAAAGACGGCGAGCCGGGTGAAAAATCATGAAGAAGCATTTAGTCTATAAACAAGACGGATCCCACAAGTTCTGGAAGATCCAGGTTTCGGGCAAAAGCCACACGGTCGAGTACGGACGGGTGGGTACGAAGGGAAGCGGCAAGAAGACCGCCTTCTCCAGCCCGGCGGAAGCTCGAAAGAACGCGCAAAAGTTAATCGATTCAAAACTCAAAAAGGGTTACCAGGAGCAGGGGACCGGACGAACGATCAACCCCGCGGATTCGTCGCAAGTGGAGACGTCCGGCGCGGCGGCCGGGGAACTGAAAGTCAACGCGGCGGAAACCGCTAAATTCAAGAAAGAAAAACTAAAACAATACGTGCATCCGTATATCCCGGCCGCGGTGGAATACAGCGTCAGCGGTTCGGAGCTGCCGCCGGATACCATGCTGATGGATCCCTTGAAGAAAGGGCGCGTGCTGTTCTTCAAGGGGCTCACGGACAACTATGACGGCCTGGTACTTCAAACTCCGGACGGCCAGACGGTTACGCGCCCGTATGACGGCTTTCCCGATCTGGCGGTGAACCCGCTGGATCTCCTGCAACGCGAACACTACGAGAAGACCAATCTACGCAAGGAGTTCCTGGTAAAAAAGACGAAGCCGTTCAATCCGCGGACGATCAAGATCAAGGACGCCAAGAAATACATGGAGCATCCTTCCGACGAGAAATCCGAGGTGCAAGTGTACGACATCATTCATCCCTGCCTGAACCTGGTCGCCTCGAAACATAGCGCGGGCCGCGACGGCTTCGGTAGACCCTATCAAAAGGCGAGCCGAACCTGGCTGAGCTATCGCTATGACTTTCGGCAAGGTTTTATCGACAGCTTGAACAAGGACGGCATTGATTTCGATACTCGCGCGGACGCGCTCATCAGCGGCGCGCGCAAGAAAATAAACGCTCTGTTTCACCAGCTTCAAAAACAGCCCCACTTCGGCCACGAACAACTGCGGGACGACGAAGATGCGGTCGAACTGGACGGCAAGGAATGGCGAAAGGCCACGAGCATTTACGATTTTCCCGACCAATGCAAGATCTATCCCAAGTACATAGAGATGCAAATGCCTTCGCGCGCGTCATACGAAGGCGTGTGGCATATGGAAGGGCTGCCCCAGGAGCACATCCTCATGTCCCTGCTGTTTTACGAAGACGTGAGCTCGTTGAAAACCCGGGTGAACTTCAAGCGCCTGTACAACCTGCCGGAGCTGCAACATGTGTTCTGGAATGCCGGCCAGAACATGCACAGTCAAATCGAAGACAAACACGACCCCGGATACATTCCCCTGGGACATCTCAATATCGAACCCGGGGAATTGTATCTATTCCCCAACAGTTGCATCCATCGCGTACAGTTTTTCGAGAACGACGGCATGGAGACGGCTACTCGTCGTTTCTGGGCGTTCTTCTTCGTGGATCCACGCTTCGCCGATGAAGTACCGGACCCGTCCACCGTACCCGCGAACCAGATCGTAAGCTACGGCGATTCCAATCACAAACGCGAACTATTGGCGAACATGAAGGACCGCATGAACTTCAAGTCAAAGCAAGGCCAGGAGCAGCCCGACTTTCACTTCTGTGAACATTGAAGACTTCGAAAGCATCCTCACGCCCCTTCGTGGTCCCCCGCAAAACTCGCCATCCAATTCCGGTATTCTCGAAACAGAGCAGGCGAGTTCAGTGCCTCGAGCCAGGCGGCGTCTCGCTCGGGTTCGGAGTCGTCGGTGATATAGAAGACCAGCACGAAATCATCGCCAAAGGCTTTAAACAAACCGTCTTCGCGCGCTTCGCGCAAGACGGATACGATTACATCGAAGAGTCGCCGCTTGTGCTCCTCGAAGGCTTCCCCGGAGAGCTCCAGCGCGAAGAGCTCGGCGCTTAACTCGTCGAGAATCGCGCTTTCGACTCCTTCGCGCTCCCATTCCGCCGGATACCACTTCAGGTACAGGAGATCCTCATCCGGCTCGGCTTGCATTCGCCGCTCCAGATGGGCGCGCGAATTGACGGCCGCGGATATGCTTCGACCGTCGGAATCGGAAAAAAGACTGAAGCCGTGAATATCGGCGGAATCCGCTGGGATGATTTGCCTGACGGCGATTTCTACTCGGGACTTGAAGTGGGCGAGATCAAAGTCCATTGCGGGAGGGCTTCACGGAGAGAACTTTCGAGAAAGGAGCTTCGGAATCATCAGGGCCGACGTGCCGGCCCTGGAATTCACGCGGCGTGCCTTGCCGTTTTAAAAGGCAAGGCGCCGACGCTATGCGAATCTAGTTTAGTGCTGCTGCCCGCCAAGGCCATGCACATGACCGTGCTCCAGCTCTTCCCTGGTTGCGTCACGAACCTCGACGACCTTTACGTCGAAGTTCAGGGTCTGCCCCGCCAGGGGGTGGTTGCCGTCGATGGTCACGGTCTCGCCCTCGACTTTGGCGATGCGAATGACCTGCACATGCCCCTCCGGACTACGTGCTTCCAACTGCATGCCGGGTTCCAGATTGGGGATTTCGCTGAATTGCTCTTTCGGCAAATCCTGCATCAAGGACTCATCATGCTGACCATAACCTTTTTCAGGCGGAATGGAAACTTCCAGCTTGTCTCCCGCGGCTTTGCCTTCCAGGGCTTCTTCCAGACCGGGAATGATATTGCCGATGCCCTGAATGTAAGGCAGGGGCTGGCGTCCCTCGGAACTGTCCAGGACGGTCCCGTCTTGATTGGTAAGGGTATAATCTATACTAACGACTTTGTTTTTCTCAATCTGCATTTACCGGCCTCCCCGGCGCTCCGGACGCGCGCATGAAACCGCGAATCACCGGAGTTCCGGTCCTGTTCTATGATTTAATGGGTTTCAGAAAAGAAAAGGCGGGATGCGGCGGGTCGGCCGGAGCACGAACGATTCCAGTCTATAACCAAATTGAGCATGGGAAGGGAGCACGGCTGTTGTCAAGTAGAATCGCCCCGGGGAAAAGTAAGCAAAATAATCTAAATGTATTCTTCGCGTTCTTTCTTGATTACGATGCCGCCCTCTTCGTCGAGTTTCCGGGCGATGTTCAAGATATACGTTCGAGCCTCGTTGATTTCGCGTACGGAGATGGGGCCGCGCATGTCCATCTCCTCCAGGATATCCGTAGCGCGATTCTGTGAGAGCGAATTGAAGAAATGCCGGCGTAGATCCTCGCCGGAACCGCGCAGACCGGCCGCCAGCAGGTAGTCGTCGTTTACCTTGGAAAGCAGCAGGCGCATCTCCCCGGTATCCAGGTTGATCAATTCCTCGAAGGTGTACAGCAGACCGCGTACGGTTTCGATTACGTCGGGCGCGTCGTCGTCCAGACTGCCCAGGATATCGTCCTCGGCGCCGCGATCCATGTGATTGAGAATGTTCGCCAGGGTTTCGGCCCCGCCGGTTTCCGAATAGATTTCGTCCGTGCGCTTCTCGAATTTATCCCGCAGCACTTTCGCCACTCGCTGGACGGCGTCGGGATGAGTACGCGAAGTTCGCGCGATGCGAATGGCCACGGTCGATCGAAACTTAACGTCGAATTGTTTCATGACCAGGGCCGCCACCCTGGGCTTGATATAGGACAGGGCCACCGCGGCCACCTGGGGATGCTCTGAGGCGAGAGCCGTGGCCAGCAAGGGCGGATCAATCTGCTCCAGGAATTCGAAGTCCCGGGTCAAATCCTGTTGATCCAGGGTAGAAAGAATTTCCGCGGCCTTGGCGCCGCCCAGGGCGCGAGTCAGAATTTCGCGCGCTTGTTCGCGCCCGCCCCGCAGGGACGGATCGAATTCCTCCAGGTCCGACTGGAACTCGGCCAGGATGTCCCGCTTTTCCTCGGGCGAGATTTTCTGAATCCGGGCCATTTCATTGACCAGGCGCTCGATATCGTCGGTTTCCAGTTCCTTGAGGATCTCCCCCGCGCGATCGGGGCCCAGGGCCAGAAGCAATTTAGCGGCCCGCGAGGCGCCCTTCATACCGGCGGCACCTGCGGCGCCGGGGCCGCCCAGGCCGCTCACGCCCGATTGAATTCCCTGATCACCCACCAGGAAATCCACGCTCTGGCGGCTCATTTCCTTGCTTTTTTGGGCGGCGGCATTGGCCTTACCGGTCTTTTTGCTGTTGCTCTTCATGGCTTCCGTAATGCGACATAATCTATTTTCCTTCTATTTATCGGGCAAGCAGAATTTCCGGCCCAACTTTTTTTGCCGGAATTGAATCATGAGGAATCCGTAAGGCCGCGAAACCGGCGGAGAAACTACTTGACCACCCCACATTCGCGACGCGTGTTCCAGACAGCCGCGACCAGCGGCGGGAACATCCAGACGGAGGTTCCATCCGACCATATTGAGGAGCAATACCCCATGAACGGAATTCGCAAATACGTATCCATCGCCCTAATCATACCCGCCGTCAGCCTGACCATTTCCGGCTGCGCATCACTGGCCGGTCTGCCCATACCGGGCTTCTCGGACTCGGAGATGAATCAAATGGGTCAGAAGACCTTCGAGGACCTGAAGAAGAAAACGCCCCAGGAAACCGATCCCCGCATCAACGCCTACGTCAAATGCGTGGCCATGAGCGTGGCCCGGGAAGCCGTGGACAATACCGGCGTAACCTCCTGGACCGTCGTGGTCTTTCGCGACGCAACCCCCAACGCCTTCGCCCTGCCCGGCGGCTACATCGGCGTGCACACGGGCCTGCTGACCACGGCTAAAACCGCCGGACAACTGGCGGCGGTCCTCGGACACGAGGTAGCCCATGTTACGGCGCGCCACGGAAAGCAACGCGTAATGCAAAACGTCGGCCTGAAGAAAGTCGTGGAAGTAGTCGGCGGCAGCAATGAGCAACTGGGCGGTATCCTGGGCGCGGGCGCGGCTTACGGCGTGCTTCTGCCGTTTTCGCGCTCCCACGAAACCGAGGCCGACGCCATCGGTATCGAACTCATGGCCAAGGCGGGCTACGACCCCCAGGAAAGTGTACAACTCTGGCGCAACATGAAGGCGGCCGCCGGCGGCAATAAACCGCCGGAGTTCATGTCGACGCACCCTTCCAGCGATCGTCGCATCAAGACCCTCCAGAGCCTGGTGCCCAAATACTACGCCGTTTACAAGGCCGCCGAGAGCGCCGGCAAAGGCAAGAGCTGCCGACGCTAATCCCTTTCAAAGTTGCAGCCTTCCAGCGTTTAACAAATTAAACGCGTAACATGGGGCGATGCCCTTGCGATTTTCGCGGGGTATCGCCTTTGCTTTTCTCTCCCATGCGCGTCAACGACCGCTACCGAACTTGACGCGCACTTTCGCGTTTTTTCCGAACGGCGAAGCTTGACAATTCCACTGAATGCGGTAATATAGAATCATGTCCCCGGACGAACTAAAAGCCGAGCTGGAGAAACTCTCCGATGAGGAACGCGGCAAAATCCATGCCTGGCTAAACGAGCGCGTCCTTGAGGAGACACTGGAACGCCGCATTAAAGAGGCCGAAGCCGATCCTTCGATTCTGGCATCCCATGAGGAAGTAATGGCCCGGCTCGACGCAATCGGAGAAAAGCATCGCACGACTCAGCTATCACCCGGAAGCTCTTAAAGCGACGACGTCATCTTCATTGTGGCCATTGCCATATCCGCCGACAGTACGGTTACTGGACTGGAAGAATCAAGTAAGCGTTAAAGCTCAACGACCATGCCCTCTTTGGCGAAGAAGCAATTGGGCATTTCCTTTTGGGCCTTCTTTTCCATTTCGTCGAGAATGTCGTCCGTGGAATCGGGATCATGATGAGTGCAGGCCAGTTGCTTAACTTTCGCCTGGCGCGCTACGTCCATGGCCATCTCGGGCGTTGAATGACCGAAGCCCTGTTTAGGCACGGCGCCTCCCGCGTAGTCCTCGGCGGTATACTGGGCATCGTGAATCAAGAGATCCGAACCCTCCACGAAGCGAATCAACCGCGCATCGCCTCCGGCGTAACCCTCCACGTCGGTACAGAAAGACACGGACTTGCCGCGGTAATTCACGCGATAGATATAGACGCCGTCCTTGGGATGCGCCTTGCACTTTTGAAAGCGCACATAAACCTGATCATCCGAAAACTCCACCGGCGTTCGCACGGAATTCACCAACTGGGGCACGCCCTTATTAAAAACGACCGTGTCTGAAATCTTCAAGGACTGTAGAAACTTCAGCGCGGGCAGTTCGCGCAGTTCCACGGGGAAGTAGGGCGATTGGAAGAGCACCGTCCCGATGTTTTCCTCGAGGGGTTCCGGACCGAAAATGGAAACCCGGGAGGTGCCCACGTACATGGGCTGGAAGAACGGCAAGCCCTCGTTATGGTCATGGTGCATGTGGGTTAGCAGGATTGTGCAATCCAGATTAGCCCCATGGCCGAAATGGTCCTTCAACAATTCCTTGCCCAGGCTGATGATACCCGTGCCCGCGTCCAGGACGATGAGGCGATCCCCCGCGCGAATCTCGATGCACGTCGTATTACCGCCGTAGCGAATTGTACCGGCCCCCGGCATGGCATGGGAACCGCGGACGCCGCGAAAGATTACCTTGAAATCGGACACTGACTGACAATGCATCCGGCGGCGGGTCTTGCAATGAAAAAAACGGAGCGCCTCGGCCCCTCAATCGCCGGCGGGTGTCCCGGTTCGACAATAGCGACGCACGGGGCAATCGCCGCAGGCCGGCTTCACGGGTCGGCACAGCAAGGCCGACAGATCCAGCAGGGCCACGTTCAGATCCCGCGCGTGCTTGCTGTTCATGAAGCGATTGGCCAGGGTCGTGAAGGGCTTACGGCGACGGGTCTCGGCATCGAACGGCAGGGCCTCCCAGCGGGAAATCACGCGCACCAGGTTGATGTCCACGGCCGCCACCCGCTCGCCAAAAAGGCGATTGCGCAGCATGGCCTCCGAGTATTCGCCCACACCGGGAATGTCGCGCAGGTCGTCGCTCGGTTCCGGAGCGCGCAATGCGTAATGATCCCGCAGATAGTGAATGGTGTCGTGTAGTTGCTCGGCGCGCCAGCGCAGCCCCAGCGGCGCCAGAATTTTTCCCAGCGCGGGGCGCGAAAGGCGAGCGGCGTCCGTCGGCGTTTCGCACCTGCGCGTGAATTCATCATAGACCGGCACCACCTGGTCGGCGCGGGTGCGGCGCAGCATCATTTCGGCCATCAACAAATGGAACCAGTTGCCGGTCTTGCGCCAGGGATAATCGCGCTGGTTACGACGAAACCAATTTAGAAGCGAACGACGTATCGGCCCGAAGCGAGCCATGAGCTTTTGCTCCGGGGAACCGGATGGAAATTGAGAAGCCGCCGCGCGCCTGGCCTGGGTCATTTCGAAACGTTACGCGCTCAATCGCTTCGCGTTCGCGCCGCCGGAACGTCTGCCGGCCGGCGCGAATCCCATGGCCCTGAGAAAGTTACGGGCGATTTCGCGGACGACGGGGACGGCCACGGAGTTGCCGAACTGCTTATAGGCCTGAGTATCCGAAACGACGATCTCGAAGTCCTCGGGAAAACCCATGAGTCGCGCGCATTCACGGGGCGTAAGGCGACGGGGATTACCGCCGGAGACGGGGATCAGAATTTCGGAGCCGTCCTTGTAGTAACGCGCGGAAAGGGTCCGGGCGATTCCGTTCGGCTCAACCAGCCCGAAGCCGAAACCGTGTCCGGCCCGGCGATGCTTCTCTTTATACTGTACGAGATAATTCCAGAGTTTGTCCGAAAGCTGATAACGCGCGTCGACTTTCTTATCCAGGATTTCCTTGATGGCCGGTCCCGCTTTCCTGCGTCCCTGCTTCTTGTAAATTTGATCGAGATCCGGGAACTCGAAAGCGGCGTGATGCGTAGCGCGCTTGAATCCGGCAATGAACAGGCGCGGGCGATTCTGAGGCACCAGGGAACTGGCATTGAGCACCTGATATTTCACGTGATACCCCAGGTCCTTTTCCAGGACGTGCAAAATACTCGCGAAGGTTTCGCCGCGATTGTGCGAAAGCAGGTTCTTGACGTTTTCCAGCAGAAACGAACCGGGCTTACGGTCATGCAGAATGCGCGCGATTTCAAAGAAGAGATCTCCCTGACGTTCATCCTGAAAACCATGGGAACGCCCCAGGGAGTTTTTCTTGGACACGCCCGCGATACTGAAGGGCTGGCAGGGAAAGCCGCCGGTCAGGATGTCGAATTTAGGAATGGAGCTCGAAGGAACCTGGTGAATGTCTCCCGCGGGCAGCTCGCCGAAATTCGCCTCATAGGTCTTCTGGGCGAACTTGTCCCATTCGCAGGAAAAAACCGTCCGAGCCCCCAGCGATTCAAAGGCCAGCCGAAAGCCGCCGACGCCGGCAAACAGGTCAATCATGCGGGGCGGGGTTTTGCGAGCGGGCATGGGCACGATGGTGGAATCATCGGCAGGAGCCGAATCCCGGGCAAGCCGATTTTTCCGGCCTCGGGTCGGGATCTCAAGTTCGGGGAAGAGCGTGTAATTCATGTTCATATGTTTACACCACCCCTGTGACATTATGT
Source organism: uncultured Leptospiraceae bacterium (assembly GCA_964530305.1). Taxonomy (GTDB): domain Bacteria; phylum Spirochaetota; class Leptospiria; order Leptospirales; family Leptonemataceae; genus CAZGYS01. Next base: position 594 of record CAZGYS010000203.1, on the reverse strand, counting down.
GAACCAGGGAGGGAGTTCCACTCCCTCCCTGGGACCCTCCCACGCCAGGGGTTGCGGTTCCCCTGGGACCCCTAAACGCTTTGTTGGGTTGATTTCGTTGGTGGCGTTCTTGGGGGCGTTGAGATCGCGGACGCGGGGCATGGGTGAGCTACTGCTGGGGTTGTTTTGCGATCTGTCGCCTTGGCGGAATAAAAATATACCATCCCGCCAAATAGAAATAAAATCGCATGATATATAAACATACCAAAACTATCAAGATCGCTCTTAAATCGCCGAATGGAGGCATTTTGGGGTTGGCATGGAACGTGCAAAATAGATTGCATGAAATCGAAAATTTCAGCCCTGATTCCGGCGATTTTGGCCGGGTTGCTGGCGGCCATTTTGATGTTTGTGCTCACGGCCTGCGGCGGGCGCGATAAACCGCCGCTGATCTGGCTCCCCGTGGATCCCACGGCTCCCTTGAGCGACCAGGAATTCGCCGTGCTCCCGCCGGCCCAGCAGTACCGGGTCATCAATAAGCTCCACGGAACTCTCTTCAGCGGAGTCGGCTTCGACCAGGTTTTCGATATCGAAGACGGCCTGGATAAGGCTCGC
>CAZGYS010000202.1:0-10025 GCA_964530305.1 uncultured Leptospiraceae bacterium | reverse complement strand
CACATTGGCCGTTGAATTCGAACGGAGCAACACGGCACCCGTCTTCCGGGCTACGATGGGCGCGTCCATGGAGTGATCGTAATGCGAATGGACTACCATTATCGCCGCGAGCTTGTCGATACCCGCGCGCTTCAAGGCGTAGTCGATGGCTTTCCTGTCGGGCTCGATGTCCCCGCTCAAGAAAGTAAACGCGCTGGGTCGTGTAAAAAAGCCGTCCGCCAGCAGACTGGTTTCGCCGTCGGTGAAAAGAATCGTGGTGACGCCCATGAACATGGCCGACACGCGTGAACCGGGAGCCGACGCCTGCTCGGATTTGGAGGCCGGCTGTAAATAGTAGGAACGAAACTGGGCGATGTCCGGATGGGTTTCGAAGCGATACTGGTAGTACGCGGTGAGGATGAGAACAAGGGCGGCGATGATCCCGCCGATGATAATCAGTGCTTTCTTCACTGTATGAATGTAATCGCCCGGGCCCCGCCGGTCAAGCACTCTATACTTTCACCGGTTCGCTCCGACGATAATTTGAGCCGCGAGGAAAACTCAAATTATTTCTTCTTCCAGACGTGGCCCTTGTTGCAGTTGCCGCAGGTGATGAGGGAAAATTTATTCGGCCGGTACTCCAGATTGCCGTCCGCGCGGATATGAAAGATCTCGCTGTGTTCGCCCTTGCCCAGCGCGAGTCTTGATCCGGATTGCGTGTAGGGGCGGGTTTCGTACTCGTAGCCTTCGCAGACATTCGTGTTGATGCGAACCTTGCTCCCGGACTTGAATTCCAGGGTCACCTCGGGATCACAATCGGATTCATATTTTCCGGAGAGATTACCAGGTGATCCGGGAGCGGCGGCGGGCGTGGCCGTTTTCTTCGAAGTTAGATAAGCGCCGAAGGCCCAGCCGGTGCCGCCGATGCCCTTGACCTTCGTCCAGTGTCCGGACTTGCCGCCGATGGTCACCGCGTTCGGCATGCGTCGCAGTACGGTCACGCGGGAACCCGCGGGCAGAGCCCCCGTCTTTTTGGCGGACGCCGAGGGCTTTGCCCGCAGATTGAGACCGCTTTTGGCCGTGACGTACATGATCCCGCTCGCGGATGCGCCGGGACCGGAATCGCCCTTGCAGGCGACGAAGCTCATGACCGCGCCGCCGACGAGGACGGTTGATGCGATGCGCGCCAAACGAAATGTAGGGGAGAAGGGCGATGCGTTCGTGCTCATGCAGCCATGTGAGCGCGGCGAAAGGAAGGCGTCAATCCCCCCGCGATTGGCGCGGGGGGAATTCGAGAACTTTATTTGTCGTTCAGCGCTTCCACGCCGGGGAGTTTCTTGCCTTCCAGGAATTCCAGGGAGGCGCCCCCGCCGGTGGAGATGTGCGAAATCTTGTCCTGCAGGCCGGCCTTTTCCACGGCCGCCGCGGAATCGCCGCCGCCGATGATGGTCGTAGCGCCGCTTCCGGTAGCTTTGGCCATGGCTTCGGCCGCGGCGAACGTGCCTTGCGCGGACGCGTCGATTTCGAACACGCCCATGGGGCCGTTCCATAGCACCGTCTTCGCGCCCAGGATGTACTTTTCGAATTCCGCGCGGGATTCCGGCCCGATGTCCACCGCGTAGTGGTCGGCGGGAATGCCGTTCGCGGCGACGGTCTTCAGGGGACCGAGCTCACGGTCGGCGAAATCGAAGTGATCCGTGACGATATAGTCCGTGGGCAGTTTGATTTTATCGCCGCCCTTCTTGAGGAGTTCTCCGGCCAGCTCGACTTTATCGCCTTCATAAATGGACTTACCGATGCCGTGCTTTTGAGCCGCCAGGAAGGTGTGGGTCATGGCGCCGCCCAGCAACAGCGTATCGACTTTTTCCAGCATGGCTTCGATGACGCCGATCTTGCTGGAGACCTTGGCGCCGCCGATGATGGAGACGAAGGGTCGCTCCGGCGAAAGCACTCGGCCCGCCAGAAAGTCCAGCTCGGCCTTCATGAGATAACCGGCGGCGGACTGATCCATGCCCGCGGTGATGCCGGCGGTGGAAGCGTGCGCGCGATGAGCCGTGCCGAAGGCGTCGTTGACGTAGACGTCGGCCAGTTCCGCCAGTTGCGCGGCGAAGGCGGCATCATTGCCTTCTTCCTCGGGATGAAAGCGCAGGTTTTCAAGGAGTAGAATTTCGCCCGCTCCCAGGGCTTCGGCGGCGGCTTTGGCCTCGGGGCCCACGCAGGTGGGAATGGATTTCACGGCAACGCCCAGCAAATCGCCCAGGGCGGCGCCCACGGGAGCCAATCGCATTTCCTCCACCACCTTGCCTTTCGGGCGACCCAGGTGGGACATGAGAATGATGCGCGCGCCTTTTTCGCGCAGATACTTGATGGTGGGCAGGGTTGCGCGCAGGCGCTTGTCGTTCTCCACCTTTCCGTCCCGCAGGGGCACGTTGAAGTCCACGCGCACGATGACGCGCTTGTCCTTCAGATCAATATCTTCTATAAATAGTTTATTCATAAATCACCGTCCTAAAAAAGAAACGGCGAAAAGCCTTCGCCTTCCGCCGTCTCACCGTTAAGCGTTGTGCCGTTGCACCGTTTAACCGTCAACCTTCGCCATGTGCGCGATGAGGTCGAGAACCTTGGTGGAGTAGGCCCACTCATTGTCGTACCAGGAAACGATTTTCACGAAGTTGTCGCTGAGCGAAATGCCCGCGCCCGCGTCGAAGATGGACGTGCGGGGATCTCCCTGGAAGTCGGTGGAAACGACATTGTCCTCGGTGTAGCCCAGGATGCCTTTCATGGAACCCTCGGAGGCTTTCTTCATGGCCGCCTTGATGCCGTCATAGGTAGTGCCTTTCTTCAGGCGCGCGGTCAGGTCCACCACGGAAACATTTGCGGTGGGTACGCGAAAGGCCATGCCGGTCAGTTTGCCGTTCAGTTCGGGAATCACCTTGCCCACGGCCTTGGCGGCGCCGGTGGAGGAAGGAATAATATTTTGAGCCGCGCCGCGGCCGCCGCGCCAATCCTTCTTGGAGGGGCCGTCGACGGTTTTCTGGGTGGCCGTCGTGGCGTGCACGGTGGTCATGAGGCCTTCTTCGATACCGAACTCGTCGTTGAGAACTTTCGCCACGGGCGCCAGGCAATTGGTCGTGCAGCTTGCGTTGGAAACGACGCTCATGTCGGTACTGTAGGAATCCTGATTCACGCCCATGACGAACATGGGAGCGTCGGAGGAAGGAGCGGAGATGATGACTTTCTTGGCGCCCGCTTTCAGGTGCTCGGAAGCTTTCTCCGTGGTGGTGAAAAGGCCGGTGGACTCGATGACGTAACCCGCGCCGGCGTCGCCCCATTTCAGATTCGCGGGATTGGGTTCCGCGGTCAGGCGAATACGCTTGCCGTTGACGACCATGGCGTCCCCGTCCAGCTCCGCCGTGCCGTCGAAGGGACCGTGGGTGGAATCATACTTGAGCATGTAGACCATGTAGTCGGGATCCAGCAGGTCGTTGATGGCGACGACGTCGATGTCGTCTCGATTGACCGATGAGCGAAAAACCATTCTGCCGATTCTTCCGAAACCGTTGATGCCTACTTTTATGGACATAATATCTCTCCTGTTGAATATATTGCAGGGCAACCTCCGCCGAGGCGCAAGTCAACCTTAATATGGAAGGGTCGAAGGGCTGAAAGGTGAGAGAGTTGGAGGGTGGAGAAGCCCGGGACTCGTGGTCCCGGGCGAGTTGACGGGGGCGATATTTATCAGCCGCCGGTGACGGTCTGGGGGGCGATGCTCGTCGCGTCGGTCTTGCCCGGACGGAAATAGTAGAGCACGTATCCCACCGAGGCGATGGTGAACGCTCCCAGCGCGTATTCGATGCCCGGCACGTTGAGCGCGTATTTCTGAACCATGTAGACCACCGAACCGGCCATGGCCACCAGGCGCGCCGCTTCCAGGTAGGGCGCCCAGCGTCTGGATTCGAGGATTCCGCCCCAGGCGATAATCATCATCCAGATCAGTCCGCTGCCCACGCCGCGTTCCCATCCGGCCAGCGGCGACTTGGGCGAAATTACCAGCAGCATGTAGCCGAGTCCCAGCGCTACCATGAGCGAAAGGTAGGGCACCGAGCCGGCGAAAGCCGTCGCCTTGTAGCGAACCTGCTCATCCAGCGTCATGCCCTTCTTCTTGGCGGGTCCGTTGTCCAGCCCGCGCGGCATCCAGCCGGGAGGCATGAACCACAGTTTGATCTTGTCCCAGTAGTAAGGCGCGTCCCAGGAGAGTTTCGCCAGGCGCTGGTAGTGGTGAAAGTTAATCTTCACGGGATTAAAGGAGTTGGGATGATCCAGCACGCCGTAGCAGACTTCTTCTTTCTCCGGTTCGAAGGTGCCGAACATCTTATCCCAGATGATCATCATTTCGCTGAAGTTCTTATCGATGTACTGTTCATTGGTGCCGTGGTGCACGCGATGGTGCGAAGGCGAATTAAAGATTACCTCGAAGTAGGGCATCTTGTCGATGACGCGGGTGTGATGCCAGAAACTCATGAAGAGGTGAATACCTACCATGCCGTAGATGAAGACGGGTTCGAAACCCAGGAAGGGCAGGGGCAGGAAGAACAGGAAGGAATACAGACGCATGGTAACACTGGCGCGCAGAGCAACGCCGAAATTGAATTCCTCCGCCGAGTGGTGGGGACTGTGCGCCGCCCAGAACAGATTTACGCGATGCCCGAAGCGATGACACCAGTAAAAGAGAAAGTCGATCAGAATCAACAGGATGGCGCCGGACCACCAGGTGGTGGGAATCTTCCAGATGGAATACTGACTATGAATGATGCCGTAGCCCCAGAAAATCAAAACGGCCACGAGCAAGTTCGTGGTCTGATTGCCGATGGCGGTACCGATATTGGCGACGCCTTCTGAAAAGCTATAGTAGCCTTTCTTCCAGATCAGATTGTATCCGATTTCAAGCAACAGAAGACCTATTGCGATCGGTGTAACGAAAGCATACGGATTGAATTTATCCATTTATGTGTTCCCCCTTTCTCAAGCGTGTCCTGAATATTTGTGACGGACACTGTAGAGATTCTTTATTACGAGCTCTTGTATTGCAAGTCAGGTACCGGCCTTCGGTCGGGCGCGAAAAAAATCGCGTTTTACCGCGGATGCCTTGGAATGCCTTGTTTTGGCGATTTGAGGCACTCTAGAGCACTCCGGACGCCCGGCCGCTCGAGCTTGCCGCCCGTCATTCGCCGCGGTGATAGTAGGGCTTCCACAAGCGATCGAAACTTGAACAGTTGAATATCGTCGGTGTTTGATTCTTGAACAGTGTCCTGTGCGTCCATTCAGGGCGATTTTTCAAAAGATCTTGCCGCGGAATCGGCCGTTTCCAGAATCAAGCATGGGAGAATTTCGCTCACTACTTCTACTCTACGGCGTCTACTGCGCCCTGGCCGTGCTGTTCATGGTACTTGCGGCGCGGAGCACTTCCCATCCCATGCGAAGCCCCTTGCTGATCCTGTTGGGGGCGGGCCTCTTCTGGGTCGTGGGCGACGCGATCATCGACGCCCTGCTCCGCCGTCGGCTACTGGACGCCTCCTTGCCGACGCTCCTCTGTCTTCGTCTGGTTCCGGCGTTGCCCTTCGTCGGGGCCACTCTGTTGCTCCATGGTCGCCTGCCCCGGACCGGTTTGCGTTCGCGCTTGGCTCGGTCCAGATATCGCGCCCTTGCCCTGCCGTCCCTGGCCATGGGTGTAATCGCGACCGCGGTATTATTCGCGACGGGCGCGCGGGACTTCGTATTCCTGGGCGTGCTCTGCGGCGTCGTGCCGGTTACCGTCATCGCCTACATGATCACTATGTATCGCTTCTGGAATCACGCCCGGATACTTTCGCGCATTGCCCTGTACTACGGAATTTCGCTGGCGGCGGCCGCCGCGTTTTTCTTTTTTCTGCGCGCGGGCGATTCGGCGGGACACGAGACGCCGCCCTTCTATTTATATTCGGCCTTTCTTCTTCTGAGCGCCGTGATAACCGCGGTGGCGTTTTTGCATAATCACTATCTGCGCGTGACCTTGCAGTTCGCGTTCTTCCGCGATGTGTATCGCAAGGAAAAAGCACTCAGCCGCTTTATCAATGAAATGCCCGCCGGCCGCGGGGAATCCGAGGAGATCCTGGAGAACCTCCTGGAGATCATGTTGCAAAACCTGTATGAAGTCTTTCGCTTTGATCGAGGGTTCATCATCACGGCGGATCGCAATCGCAAGAGCGGACGGAAATACTTCGGACCACCGGCGGACGCGAAACAAAATGATACGGTGGACAAACTGCCGGCCTTGCTTCGCCGGCGTTTACCCGAGGGCGTGCCGGCCGAGATCGACCGCGTCTTTCCCCTGGAGGCGGACTATGAAGTCGCCTTTACCGATGAAAGTCGCCGCATCGTTTCCGCTCTGCGCGATAAGCTGCTGGCCTTTCGAGAACTGGGATACGCCGTTTTCATGCCGCTGGTTCTGCGCGATGAAATCTGGGGCGTCGTCGTGCTGGGGGACAAGGCCAATGGTCGGCCTTATTTCAGCGGCGAGTTCAAGTTGCTTGAAAATGCTCGACCCGCTTTCGCCCTGGCGCTGCGCAATAATGCGTTGGTGGAGGAACTGCGGGAACCGGAGCCCGGACCAGGCATGTCGGTGCCCGATCCCACCCGTGAACCGCCCGAGGTTACCACCATTCGCATGAAAGATCGGCGTTTGATTTTCGCCGGCGAGCCCATGCGGGGGTTGGTGGAGAAGACGGGTCGCATCGCTGCTTCCTCCCTGCCGGTTTTGATTCGCGGCGAGACGGGCACGGGTAAGGAACTCATCGCGCGTCTGCTGCACAAGGAGGGCCCCGGACCGGACGCGCCCTTCGTGCCCGTGAACTGCGCGGCCATTCCGGCGTCGCTGTGGGAGGCGGAAATATTCGGCCATCAGAAAGGGGCCTTTACCGGAGCCGTGGCGACCCGCCCGGGCCTGGTGGAGCAGGCCCGGGGCGGGATTTTGTTCCTGGACGAAATCGGCGAGATGCCCCTGGAAATGCAGCCCAAGATTCTGCGACTCATTCAGGAAAAAACCTATCAGTCCGTGGGCGGACGTCGCATGCAGCAGGCCGACTGTCGGCTGGTATTCGCCACTCATCGCGATTTAAATGAAATGATTAAAGAAGGTTCGTTTCGCGAGGACCTCTACTATCGCATAAACGTACACACGCTGCATATCCCGCCCTTGCGGGAACGCTTCCACGACATACCTTTTATCATCGAGCAACTGCTGGAGGCCCAGGCCGCCGACATGCAGTTGCCCGCGACGGAACTACCACGCGAAACCCTGGAACTGCTTACGCGCTACCACTGGCCCGGCAATATTCGGGAACTGGAAAACTGTCTCGTGCGCTTGCTTACGGAATCGGGCGGCCAGGCACCGGGGCCCGAAAACTTACCGGCGGAAATTCGCGCGAACAAAAACACGCCTTCGGCCGCCAAGCGCAAACGCGCCGCGGCGAATCCGTCCCATGATTACGAAAAACTGATGGAAGGCTACGAACGCGAAGTGCTCACGCGGGCCCTGCAATCCTGCGAAGGCAATCGCACCCATGCCGCACGCATGCTGAACATTTCCCGGGGTAAGTTGATCTATCGCATTCGCGAACTGGGGATACGGGACTAAAGTGCCAGCAATTCCTCAAGCTTCCCACGCAAATCGGCGTATTCCGTGAACACGGGATACTGGGGAAATTCCTTGATTACATTGTCGGGCGCGCGAAACAAAATGCCGTGGTCGGCCTGGCCGAGCATGGTGGTGTCGTTGTAGGAATCTCCGATGGAGATGACGCGAAAGCCGTTGTCTTGAAAGCCGCGCACGGCGCCGCGCTTGCCGTCCACCGTTCTTAACTTATAGTTCACGATGCGATGGTTCGCGTCGATTTCCAGGGTGTGGCAAAAAAGCGTGGGCAGACCCAGTTTGATCATCAGGGGCCGCGCGAATTCGTAAAACGTATCCGAAAGAATGATCAGCTGAACGCGGTCCCGAATCCAGTTCAGGTATTCGCGCGCGCCGGGCAGGGGGTCCATGCCGGAGATGACCTCTTCCAGGTCCTTCATGGTGACGCCGCGCTCGTCCAGGATGCCCAGACGCTTTTGCATCAGTTCATCATAGTCCGGAATATCCCGCGTGGTAAGCTTGAGCTCCTCAATGCCGGTGCGCTCCGCCAGATTGATCCATATTTCCGGAATCAAACAACCTTCCAGGTCCGTCGCGATTATCCAGGGTGCTCCGTTCATCAGTAATTCCAATCCGTCAGCATGATTCCGCACACTCCCCCGCGAGTCGCGGGAAGATCAATTATAAATTGCCCGCCCTTGCTTGACTTACTTCGGGCCGCGTGCGATACCGGACCCGTGAGTTCCGAAATCCGCCATCCCGTCGATCGCGAATACCTTTTGCACTTTATACAAACTCGGACCAAAATGCCCCTGGCGCTCCGCAAGTACATCGACGCCACGCCGGAAATCCAACGCCTGATTCTGGACATGGAAGACGAGATCCCGCGCCGAACCCGGGTGTTTGGTCGTCCCTTTGAAAAGCTCAAGGAGCAGTGGCTGGGCGCGCCTCCCGGAGCCGGTGCCGCGAGTCTGGACGACGAAACCGGGCCCTATGACGCCGATGGGTCCGACTCGGATAATTCCGCTTCGGGCGATTCAAGGCCGCGCGGATTTCTCGGTCGCTTCCTGGATTTCTGCATTCGCCGCGCGAAGTGGATCTACATCGCCGCGGGAGCGGCTCTGATCTACGGCATCGTCTACGCCATGGTATTCGCCGGACAATAAGCATGGCCGGAGTTGCAGTGGGAGGAGACGGAAAATCGGAGTACGCGGCGGAAGCCCTGGCTTTTCTTCGCGCGGGGCGATTCGGCGTCCTGTCCACGAATGGTGGGGAGCCCGCCGGCTATCCCTTCGGTTCCGTCGTGCCCTACAGTCTGGACCAGGCAAATCGCCCGGTGATCTTGATTTCATCCATCGCCGCGCACATCCGCAATATTCAAGGCGATTCGCGCGATTATCACCGGACCCATGATTTCGCCTATTATCGATTGGAGCCGGCGCGAGCTCGATGGATTGGCGGCTTCGGACGCATCGCCTGGATAGAAGCGAGCGAATTCGCCGCGAACGCGTCTTAAAGATTAAAATTCAGTCGCCCGTCTCGAAGAGATCCGTGGACAGGTAGCGATCGCCCCGGTCGCAGATGACGCAAACCACGATGCCGCGCTCAAGTTCCGCCGCCACGTTCATGGCGATGTGCGCCGCGCCCCCCGCGCTCATGCCGCAGAACACGCCCTCGTCTCGCGCCAGGCGACGAGTCATGGCCTTCGCGTCCGTATCCGAAACGTCGATTTTGCGGTCCACGCGCTCGGGTTCGAAGATCTTCGGTAGATACTCGATGGGCCAGCGGCGAATGCCGGGGATGCTCGAGCCGTCGCTGGGTTGCGCGCCGACGATTTCGATATTACCGTTTTGTTCCTTGAGGTAACGCGAAACGCCCATGATGGTTCCGGTGGTGCCCATGGCCGAGACGAAGTGCGTGATTTCGCCGTTGGTGTCCTTCCAGATTTCGGGCCCCGTGGTTTCGTAATGAGCTTGCTTATTGTCCGGATTGGAAAATTGATCCAGGAAAAGATAATTACCGGTTTGAACTTTTTCGCGCGCGTAATCGATGGCGCCTTCCATGGATTTGTCGGCCGGCGTCAGCATGACCTTCGCGCCGAAGGCTTCCATGGTCAGGACGCGTTCGCGGCTGGCGCTTTCGGGCATGACCAGTTCGATTTCGTAACCCTTGAGCGAGGCGATCATGGCCAGCGCAATACCCGTGTTCCCGCTGGTGGGCTCGATGAGTTTCATGCCGGGTTTCAGGACGCCCCGTTCCTCGGCCCGGGAAATCATGAACAAGGCAGCGCGATCCTTGACGCTACCACCCGGATTATTGCCTTCCAGCTTCCCGTAGACGGTCACGTTCGGGTTCTTGCTGAGGGATTTGAGTTCCACCA
>CAZGYS010000201.1:0-10029 GCA_964530305.1 uncultured Leptospiraceae bacterium | reverse complement strand
ACTATTTCCTGGGCCGCGCCGGCACGGCTTCACTGTACGTGGAAGCCTGCTTCCATGCCTTGAGCCGGGCCGGAGAGCGGAATGCTCCTACGCGTTCGCGCCTGGAAGAGCTGGATGAAAGTGAACGACTGACCCTGGATTGGTTCGCCGCGGCCATGGGCAACGACTATCTACGCGAAAGCGAAGTCGTGGATGAAATCATCGCCGAGGCGCGCGACGCCGAGGACATTCTGGACATCGCCCGCGGGCTTTTCCTGCGGGGACGCCTTTTCAAGGCGATTCGCCTGCTGGATCGAAATGCCCACCTGGAAAACGAATTCAATCGCATCGTGCTCCAATTGCACTTTCGCAACGGCAAGAACAGCCATTTCCTGCGTCGACTGTATCGCATGGATGGACCGCTTACGCGCGGTAACTGGTATGAACTGCACTATGCCGTGCGCCTGCTGGGCGGAGACGAGTCCCGGGCCGAGAACATCTTCAGCAAACTGGCGGCTTCCCGGGGAGGCGATCCTCCTCCTGAAAGGGACCAGGCTAAATTTCTTCGCCACCTGCGCGCCGTGGACGCGGGCCGCTTCGATCCCTCCGCGGCCACCCCCGTCAAATACGGCGATGTCCTGGCTCACAGCATTTTCTACGTTCAACGGGGTCGCATGTTGAACGATTCGGATAAGCAAAAGGATCACGTGCGCCGTATCCTGAAGGTATTTCGCAATAACCTGGAGGACGTGCGGGATCTGTTCCGTCTGGAAATTCTCCTGCGCTCCGTCTTCTGGAGTTTCATGTTCATCCGGGAGCGGGACCTGGTTCGTCGGTTTCTGCCGTATCTCGAATCCATGGCGGGCCGTAACCAGGCTCTGCGGATCTTCGTCGGTCTGTACTACGGCGAAAACGGGCGCGCGACGCAGGCCGTGCAGTATCTCCAGAAGGCTCCTCGCCATCCGCTGGTGCTCCACAGACTCGCCGATATTTACGCGGGCACGGGCGATACCCGCGAAGCGGAGAATGCCTACCACGCCTTGCTGGCCGAGTATCCCAATGAAGCCGTGTTCTGGTTCAACTATGGCCTGCTTCTGGAAAAGAACGAGAAGCGCGCCGAAGCCAATCGAGCCTATCATCGAGCGCTGGAATTGAATCCGGATCTGGAATCAGCGCGAGAAAGAATCTCGGCGCTGTTGGAAATGAAAGTGACCTGAAGGTAGTCTCCGGGGTCGCGCTAAAAATGACTTGCTAAAATAGTGGTTACGGGGAGGATTCCAACGTGTCGAATTATACTCAGGATCAGCTCGTTGAAATTGAGAAAATCTTAAATTTTATCGAGAAAATGGAAGGCATTACCCGCACCTCCACCAGTCCCGAACAGGTGGAAAGGGTAAAGAAGCAAATCGGTCAGTATGCCAGCAAACTGACGGCGCTCATGCCCCATGTAGATCGTAACAAGATCAATGTAAACGCTATTCGTTCCGAACTCGGACTTGCTGATCTGGCCACCTCGGCCGCCGGCGCGGCCGCCGCTTCCGGCGGGGGCGGGGGTGGTAACCTCCTGACCAAGTTTCCTCAGGAACCGGCCAGTCCCAACAGCACTGATCGGGATGTAAACTTCACCGCCACCGTCGTCAAGGTAATCCAGAGAGAATACTGGCCCATCGTTACGGATCAGCATTGTAAGCTGGATTTTTCCCACGCCAGTGAAAGGGACGCTCTCCTGAATCACATGGAAGCATCCCTGCGGAACCTGAAGGTTCTGGCGGAAACCATCGAAGAGTATGCAACCGCCGAACACCAGGATTTCCGCGAGCAATTGCTCAAAATGAAGAATAAGCAAACGCGCATTTTCCTATTTGAAACCAACGACGCCCTCAAAAAGATCCGTGATTTCCTGCGTAAACTCGTACGAGACGTGGAAATGAAGGGCAATGTCGTAATGAATAAGCAGGATGTTATCAAATTCAATGCCCGTTTTGAATCGGCCACGGCCCTGGAAGGGTATCCTCTGCACCGAGGACTGCGGGAATTTGAGAACTATGTTTCCCAGGCCATCGAGGAATTGAACCTGCCCCAGCTTAAAATTTAATCGCATCGGGCGGGAAAAGAGCTTTTCGGTTCCGAATACCTCCCGAATCCTGGACACAATATGGCTCTGGTACGTACAGCGACTGAAGTTACGAACTCCACGATTGGAGAGAACTCCTATTTTAGTGGGCGTTTCTTTATTAATGGTTCCCTCAAGATTGACGGGAAATTTGAAGGAAAATCGCTTCAGGCTGAACAGCTCTACATCGGTCAATCCGGTCGCGTAAAGACGAATGTTACCGCTTCCTCCGTTATCGTGGAAGGCATCATCATCGGCAACATTATCGCCCGCAACCGCGTGATGCTGCTGCCTACGGCGCGCATCCTGGGAGACATCAGCACTCCGGAGCTCATCATTCAGAACGGCGTTATCCTGGAAGGACGTTGCATGATCTCCAATGATCTCAAGCACTCCGCCAAGGATTACATTGAATCCGAATACGGTCGAGACAACCTCTCCATGGACCGTCTGTTCGGAAACAGTAAATCGCGCGCGGGTTAATCCCATCTTCGGCTCCGAGCACCCGGCGTCCATTGCCGGGTCGAGATCGCAATCCATTCGTCCAATCCCACGGGAGAGATGCGGGAAGATATAATCGTAATTACCGGTGGTGATCCGGCGGGGATCGGACCGGAAATGCTGCGCTCCATGTCGGCGGATTTCCGCGCCGCGGGCCGGCGTATCCTGTATTTATTCACGGCCGGGAAAAACGAACGTTCCGCTTTCGAACGGGCCATTCGAGAACACGGTTTATCTCTAGCGGATGTTCCTCTCAAACGCATCGCCGAGCATTCCTTTGAACACGACATTACCCTGGCGGCGGTCGATGAAGCCCTGGAGGATATGGAACCGGGTCGCCCCTCCGAGCACGGCGGCCAACGAGCTTTTCAGGCCTTACGGGCGGCGTGCGAATTCATCGGCGCGCGGGGCTGTCGGGGTTTGCTTACGGCTCCCATATCCAAGGAGTGGATCGCGCGGGCCGGTCAGGGCGATTTTCGCGGTCATACGGACTATCTTGCCGATAGCTTTCAATCATCCGTGCTCATGCTCATGCACGGCAAACGCTTCAGCGTCATTCCCTTAACCATTCATATTCCCCTGGCGGACGTTCCCGAAGCGCTCAAGGATGCCGTTTCCAGTCCGGAATTGCCGACACTATTAATGATGCTGCGCAATATGGAAGCATTCAAGGATACGCAATGGGCCATGTGCGGCCTGAATCCCCATGCCGGGGAAGGGGGCATCCTGGGAGCGGAGGAAGGCGATTTCATCCAGGCCTTCATCGCTCTTCGTAGCGCGGAAGGCCTGCCCCTGGAAGGTCCCGTTCCCGCGGACGCGGTGTTTCAGGACGAAAGCTTACGCCGATACCGTTTGATCCTGGGTTGCTATCATGATCAAGTCCTGATTCCCTTCAAGGCCCTGGAAGGGAGGCACGGCGTGAATTGCACGGTCGGGTTGCCCTTTCCGCGCACAAGTCCGGATCACGGTACGGCCTTCGACATCGCGGGGCGGGGACTCTCGGATCCCACCAGCATGCGCGAAGCATTTCAACTCCTGGTGGAAGGCGGCCTGCGAACATGAGTCTGGACTTAATCTATCTACCGGTCTTTATTCTGTGGGCTTTCGGCGTCCTTTTGATCCTTTTTCGGCGGGGACTGGAATGGATCTGGAAGCTCAGCATTCTATTCTTGTTTGTCTTTTACGGCATCTGGTTCTTTGATGAGATTCATCGCTCCTGGAATCTGTTCACCCTGGGCGGCGGACGCAGCGTGGCGAGTCTGTTCAAGGCCGCCAGCGGCGCGCTCACGATCTTCTTTTTGATCTTCTGGCCCGCGGCCTTGCTGATTGCGTTTTTTAATTCGTCGGTGGATTCGTCCCGTGCCATTCTACGCCCGCTGCTGGTCATCACCATATTCTTCTGGCTGTTCTGGTTTCTCGATATGCTTACGCCGCCCTTCGTGGAGGACGCGGCGAACTGGGTGATTAAGCTGATTCAGGAATGGACGGACGTCATCGCCCAACCGCCCACGGAATAGAAGTTAAGCCCGAATGGTTCAGGTTTACTTTCAGGTTTATTTTTCGCCCAGGCGATTGCGCAATACGCTCTTCGCGCGAACATAAATCGGTACGAGAATCGCCAGCAACCCCAGGTAACTGAGAAAAACCCAGCTTCCCGTCAGCCCCAGGTATTTCAATACGATGGGTATGAGCACCAGAATGCCCGCGCCCAGAAACAATAAATCCACGCGAGCGGCCGTCCAGCCGGTTCGAAATAAGAGTTGATACATGTGTTCGCGATGGGCCTGAAATAAATGCCTGCCGCCGCGCAGACGCGCCAGCAGGGTCAAAGCGGCGTCTCCGAACAAGGGCGTCAGCAAAACGAAG
This sequence comes from uncultured Leptospiraceae bacterium, assembly GCA_964530305.1. Taxonomy (GTDB): domain Bacteria; phylum Spirochaetota; class Leptospiria; order Leptospirales; family Leptonemataceae; genus CAZGYS01. The sequence goes on along the minus strand of CAZGYS010000201.1, from coordinate 5,570 downwards.
ACGGCCGTAAAATCCGTGAGGTGTGGAGCCGCGGAATTCCAGGTCCAGGTCAGAACGGGCTCGGGGCGACCGACGCTGGTTTGTTCGGGAAAGATCAGCGCGGCGAAACCGAAGACGAAACCGAGAAAATAAGAACCAGTATCCCCCATGAAGACCCGGGCCGGCGGGAGGTTCCACATGAGAAAGCCCGTGGCCCCGGCGCTCAAACAAAAGAAAACCAGGGAGGCGAGCTTCAGTGATCCCGGGTCACGTAGATCCAGGGGAGTGGCGGCGGCCTGGGAATCCAGATACAGCAAGGAACCCAGCACGGCGGCAATCCATACCGCCTGTCCGGCGGCCAGCCCGTCGATGCCGTCCATGAAATTGTAGAGGTTCACGCAGGCCAGAATCCAAACGACCTGTAGGATGTGTACCGGCCAACCGGTAACGGTGACGATACCCAGCACGCGAAGCGAGTCCGGTGCTCCATAAACGCACAGGGCCAGCGCGGCTATAAACTGGAAGAATAGCCGGGGCGCGGCCGGAAGCGAGAAGGCATCGTCCACGAATCCCAGCAGGGCCAGAAAAACAGCCCCGAGAAAGAGCGCTTGCAGCCCACGGTCCTCCAGGCGATTTTCGGTAACGGCCAGCACCAGCAGGCAGATCAAAAAGGGAAGAATGAAACCCAGCCCGCCCCCGCGCGGAACCACTCGACTATGTGAGGAGCGCGCATTGGGAACATCCGGCAGGATATTCGGCAAGGCCACCAGAATTCCGGCGATGACCAGGCCCCCGACGAAACTTAATCCGACGATGGTGATCTGCAGCGTAGTATGAGGCAGGAGGATCATGGCGACTTTTCGCGGACATTAGTGGCCCCCGGGCAAGGGCTTCGAAAAAAAACAGGGCACTTAAAAAAATCCAATTTGAACAACTGATGCCCGGGAAAATTCTGTCCCGGAAGTGGAGACGGACTAAACCATGAATTTTCAGGGTGTCTATACGGCAATTATAACACCATTCACCGCGGATGGAAGCTCGATTGACTATGAAGCCTACGCGGCTTTAATTGAACGCCAGGCTCGCGCGGGGATCACCGGAATCGTACCCTGTGGTACAACCGGCGAATCGCCCACGTTGAATCACGAAGAGCATCAAGATCTCATTCGAAAGACCGTTGAACTGGTTAACGGACGCATGCAAGTCGTGGCCGGCACCGGTTCCAACTCCACCGGGGAAGCCCTGGAGCTCACGAAGTCGGCCTGCGGAGCGGGCGTGGACGCGGTGATGCTCGTGAACCCCTATTACAATAAGCCTTCGCAGGAAGGTCTTTACCAGCACTTCAAAACCATTGCCGAAGCCTCCAGCGTGCCCGTGGTGCTCTATAATATCCAGGGGCGGACGGGAGTAAACGTGGCCGTGGAAACCATGAAGCGCCTCAGCAAAATCGCCAATATCCAGGTAGTGAAAGAGGCCAGTGGAGACCTGGGACAAATGGCCCGCGTCATTCATGAGTGCGGAGACGATATCGCGCTGTTGTCGGGGGATGACAACATCATTCCGGCCGTCATGGGCGTCGGCGGCCGCGGCGTAATTTCCGTCGCGTCGAATCTTTATCCGACCCGCATGGTCCGGATGATGAACGCATATCTCAAGGGAGATTTCGGATCCGGCAATAAGGAATTCTACGGCCTCCTGGATATGATGGGGGCACTGTTCTGGGATACGAACCCGGTGCCCGTCAAGGCGGCCGCTCAGATGATGGGATTGTGCAATGGTGAAATGCGCTTGCCGCTGGTCCCCCTGGACACGGATAAACAGGCGGCTCTCAAGAAGATTCTGGACGCCCTCGGAGGCGATGCATGACGCCCTTCGTAATGTCGGGAGTTTGCGGGCGCATGGGGCGCGCGATTGTATCGCTGTCCGAGAACCCGAACTTCGGTCTCTCCGCCGAACTACAAGCAACCGGCGCCCTGGAATCACCCGGCAATGAAAACCAGGGCAAGAGCCTGGCCGCCGTGCTGGGCCTCGCTTCCGGAACGCCCGCGGGAGACGTACTCATAAGCTCGGACGCGTCCTCGGCCCTGGCCGGCGCGAAGGTCGTCATCGACTTTTCCAGTCCGGACAACTCCGTCGCGCTGGCGGCGGCTTGCGCCCGGGCCGGTTGCGGTCTGCTCATCGGAACCACCGGCATGACCGACGAACAGCGGTCGAGCATTCTCTCCCATGCCGATCGCATCCCCATTATGATCGCCCCGAATACGGCGGTGGGCGTGAACGTGCTCTTCCATCTCACCAAAGAAGCCGCGCGCATCCTGGGAGACGAATACGACGCCGAAATCATCGAGGCGCATCATCGCTTCAAAAAAGACGCACCGTCGGGCACGGCCTTGCGTCTCAAGGATATCCTGCTTTCGGAGTTGGAGCGTAAGGAAGACAATGTCGTTTATGGTCGCCATGGTGACAGCCCGCGCCAAAAGAACGAGATCGGCGTGCACGCCATGCGGGGCGGGGATGCCGTGGGCGAACATACGGTGTATTTTTTTACCGAGGGCGAGCGTTTGGAATTGACGATCCGGTCCACGTCGCGGGATACTTATGCGGCCGGGGCTCTCCGCGCGGCCCGCTTCCTGGCTTCGGCCGGGCCGGGTGAATACGGCATGGGAGATGTCCTGAACCTCTAGTCCTTTTCGGCGGCAGCCGGATCCAGTACAGCGCCCATGAGTAGTCTTTTCGACCCTTCCAATCCGGCTTTGCGGGGTATCCTGATCGGGCTGGATATCCTGATCGTCGCCTTTGTTCTGTATCGCGTCTTTCGCCTGTTGAGTCGGACCCGAGCCGTACAGTTACTGATCGGTTTCGGTTTGATCATCGTCATGGACGTCGTGGCCAAGAAGATGCAACTGGCCACCATCTCCTGGTTAATCACGAATGTTTCGTCCTACCTGGTCTTCGGTCTCATTGTAATTCTGCAACCGGAGCTCCGGCGCCTGCTGGCCGAAATGGGCAAGACGCCCGTCTTCCAATGGTTTTCGCCTTCGCCGGAAGTGCCCATCAAGGAAATCACCGAAGCCGCCCGGGAGATGGCCGCCGGTAAGGTCGGCTCCATTATGATCATCCTGCGGGAGATTCGCCCCCAGGCAATCATCGACAATGCCGTATCGCTCGAGGCGAAGGTCACCACGGAACTTCTGGAAACGATTTTCTTCAAGGATACGCCGCTGCACGACGGCGCCGTAATCATCGAGGGCTCGCGCATCGTCGCGGCTTCCTGTTATCTGCCCCTTTCCCATTCGCGTAATATCAAAAAGACCTACGGGGCTCGCCATCGCGCCGCGCTTGGCTTTTCCGAGGATTCCGATTCAGTGATTCTGGTAACCTCGGAGGAGACCGGAAATATTACGCTGATGAAGGATGGAGAGATGCAAACTCCCATCGCGCCGGGGGACCTGGAACACCACCTGGACTTCCTCCTGAACCAGGGCTCCATGAAGCAATTGCGGGAAGAAATCGAAAGCGGTGGAGAAAAGCGCGCGAAGCCCGGAGAAGACGACGGTTCGCCGCGCTCCGGCACCGCCGACAAAGGCGAAACACCGGAAAAAAGCTGACAATGAAACTCTTCCAGAACTCAGCGGCGAAAATCGGAGGCATCGCTTCGGCCCTGGTTCTGTTCTGGTACGTCCAGTCGAATCGTACCATCTCCCGGGACGTTCAAATTCGCGTAAAACATCCGACCTTGCCGAATCAACTGGTCTTCGCCAGCAAGGTACCGGTCTATTTGAATGTTCGCTTGAGCGGCCCCCGGGAAGTCATGGATTTCCCGCTTTCGGACTTTCGCATTCACCTTTCAAATCCCAATCCGCGCGCGGGTAAGAAAGCAAATATCTATACCGCGGTGCTCTTGCCCGAACTGCCGCGCGGCGTGCAGGCCGTTATGCGCGACCGGGTGGACGTGATGGTGGATGATAAAATGACCCGCGTGCTGCCCGTGGACCCGGATTTCACGGTGCCGGAAGGGTCCGCCATGCGGCCCGGGTACTTCAAGGTCAATCCGCCGACCATTCGCGTCTTCGGGCCCAGAAGCATCGTCTCGGGCATGGAACGGATTTCAACCCGCGAAATCCATGTCGACGCGAGCCTGGCCGAACCGGGCACCGGCGTATTCCGTACCAGGAAGTTGATTCGCCATTTGCCGCGCTTCGTTCACCTGGCCCCGGAACAGCCTCGGGACGTTGAGTTCTCGATTCGCCTGCTGGCGGAACGAGGGGCTCCCGTGCCCGAAAAAAAGATTGTAGTCTTGAAGAAGATTCCCTTTCGTTGTGAGCAACCCGTGACGGGCTTTACGGTCCGCCCCGAGCCGGAAATCCAGGTGCTGCTGCGTATTCCCAGCGACCGCCGGGAACCGGAGGCTCGGAACTTCGAAGCGCGAGCTCATTGCCCTTTGTTGAATCGGGGCAAGCCGCCGAACAGACTGAGAAAACTACCGGTGACCATCGTCGACCGGCGTAAGCGCGATTATATTGAGATTCTCAGCCTGCATGGAAGTCGCGTGGATGTGCATTTTGATCGTATCGTGGTGAAGAAAAGCGCGCGCAACAGCGCGATTTCGGCGTTCACGGTAAAGAAAAGACCGGAGCCGAAAAAGAAACAATGATTCTGGGCATTGGGACCGACATAATCGAGAATGAGCGCATCGCCGGAGTATACGAACGGCGCGGGGAGCGATTTCTAAAGCGGGTCTTCTCCGAGCAGGAAATCGAATACGCACTGTCCCACGAAGACCCCGTACCCTATCTGGCCGCGCGTTTCGCGGTTAAGGAAGCGGCCATCAAAGCCCTGAACCTGCGCGAAACCGTCGGACTTTCCATGCTCGACGTGGAAGTGGCGGGCAAGGCCTTCGGTAAGAAACACCTGGTATTGAAGGGACCGGCAAGGCGCATCGCCGATGAGATGGGCGCCAACAAATTTCACATCTCCATCAGTCATACGCACACCATGAGCATGGCAATCGTCATCCTGGAGGGATGAATCCGTTTTCGAAGCCGTAAATAGTACAGGGCAAATAGAATGAAGTTATTTTCAAATCTACCCGCGAAGATCGGCGGTCTGGTTTCGGCCCTGGCCCTGTTCTGGTACGTCCAGGCCAATCGCACCATTACCCGGGACGTTCAGATTCGCGTGGCGCGCCCCACCATAAGCAAGAACCTGACCTTTGCCAGCAAGATTCCCGTGTACATGAACGTCCGCCTCAGCGGCCCGCGCGAATCCATGGATTTTCCGCTTTCGGACTTTCGCATCCATCTTACCAATCCGAACCCGCGCCCCCTGGAGCGGCCCAATATTTACGCGGCCGTACTCTTACCGGAACTGCCGAAGGGCGTGCGCCATCGCTTCGATGATTCGGTGCGGGTCATGGTGGACCGCAAGGAATTCAAAACCCTGCCGGTGGATCCGGTCGTCCTCGTGAATCTGAAGAACGGCCTGGAAGCCGGATACTTCGACGTGAACCCGCGCACCATTCGCATCTGCGGCCCGCGGCGGATTGTTTCGAAAATGGAACGCCTTCGCACTCGAACCATCATCGTGGAGGG
>CAZGYS010000200.1:0-10034 GCA_964530305.1 uncultured Leptospiraceae bacterium | reverse complement strand
GAAGTCATCGGGCAAAACGCCGGCCATGGCCCGTAACTCGGCGCGAACCCTCGGTAGATCATTTTCTTGCAGGGCCCGCCGCAAAGATGAACGTTCGGCTCGCTCCTGCTCGGCCTCCCGTGCGCGCGCCTCGGGCGTCGGTTCGGGCGGGACGAATGGTCGGACCGGTGGGAGCTCAAAACCCGGCTCGTTTATTTTCGCCAGGATACCCTCGGCATTCTTAGTCCAATCCGCCGAGAAATTGTATTTGATCAGAAGCGGGCGAGTCTCGGATGTAAAACCGGTCGGAAGAACGTCCGGATCAGGGTCCAGTTCGTCCAGGCGATTGCGAACTTTATCACAGAATTCGCCGTACGCAAGCCCGGCCTCGGCCATGGCCCGGGCAAAGGGACTCAAGGGAAGCGCAATCTTCGCGCAAATAATACCGCCGGCGTGATGGATGTCCTCCATCTCGACCTGGTCTCCACTGCGCGTCAAAGTCATGGCCGATTCTCTCCAGGCCCAAACTGACGACGATGCCCGACCATCCAGGAGCGCCTCCACCGCCGGCAACCATGTTTCCGCCATGCCGAGCTCATCCCAGGCATCCTCATTCCACATTTCATCGCCTACGTAAATCCCATAACCGCCCCGTGCAAAGCAGCTATGGCGATGTTCGGGCGCCAGGAGAATCGAAAAGTATTTTTCGAAATCATCCAGCAGTTCGGCCGGCGATCTGAAACCATCAGTATTCCAGACGAAGAATTCGACACGAAAATCGCTCATCGCTTCGCGGCCATCAATTCGTCTGCTCGGATTTTTCGCGGTAGTCCCAGCCGAACATCAGTCGGACCCGGCCTGCTCCGGGGACGGCCTCATGAAGCAACGCCGCCAGCGCTTTTCTTTCGTGGCGATGAATCCCGGGGGCATTGGACTTGAGCATTACCAGAGCAGTGATTTCGAGCGTCCCCGCGGACGCACGGGATATGACCTGCACATTGGCGGAGCGTACGACGGAATGGCTCTCGAGCTTCACGGCCAGTTTTTGTTCGAGAGCCTCCCGGGCCTGGTCTTCCCGGCGACTCTTCATGGCTGCTTTCATTTTTTCGGCGGCCGACAATGGCGGCGCTTCGGAGTTGGCGAGAGCGAAAGTATATTCAGCCAGGGACGTTAGGATTTTGGGTTTGTCTCGTTCAGACACGTAAATGGACGACGCGTCTTCCCCGATGTAGTGATACCCCATCGCATCCAGTTTCCGCGTGACGTCGACATAGTCGCGAACACTGAGAGCATTGAAGAGCAGGGCCCGGGGTTGAATTGCTATTGTTCGAACCAGGGAGCCGGCCGCCTCGAAAGCGAGCATGGCCGTTGGAATGAAAACAACGCCGAGAAGAAATATCAACAGAAAACGAATCCAGGGGCGCATGGAAATACCTCGGAAACAGACTATCCGTTCCACCCCGGCGGTACAAGTATTATTTAGAGGTCAGGAACCGGGAGCAGGCTCGGTCACGGCTTTCGCCGCGGACGCATTAATCAATTTGATCTCTTCCTCAAGCACCATGATGGCGCCGCTGATGCGAAGAAGTGATTCCTTCAGGCTCTGGACCTGCATTTCGCTCTCGGCGATCATCTTTTCTCCGCGTTCGTACTCCTGGCGCAGTTCCCCCAGGCGAACGCGCAGTCTGTCTTCGACGGGATGGCTCATAAGATTGTTTTGAGCCGCGAACACTGAAGTTCAAGGGAAAATGATTTCGGGGGCGGGAATATAAATTAAAATGGTTAAAGGTCTAAAGGTCTAAAGGTCTAAAGGTCTAAAGGTCTAAAGGTCTAAAGGTCGGAGGCCCAATATTATTGAGGTTACAAAAAACATTGACGCCTCCGAAAAATCGTGAAGGGTCGCTTTTCCTTCAACCCTTCAACCCTTCAACCCTTCAACCCTTCAACCCTTCAACCCTTTAATCACAAACAACGACCATATCGCCCGCGACTTTTACCTTGCCGTCGTCGGCTTTCGCCTCTACGGCCACGGTCAGGGTTTTCTCTTCTTCGTTCTTCTTCTTAACCTTGCCGCTGCAGGTGATGGTTTGTCCAAGGGTGGTCATGTCCTTGAACTTTACGTTCAGGTTCTTGATCTGTTTCGGATTCACCCAGTTGGTGCACAGTCGACCGACCTGCGCCATGATGTACATGCCGTGGGCGATGGTGCCGGGCAGTCCCGCCTCTTTGGCGAAAATGGGATCGGTGTGAATGGGATTGAAATCACCGGAGGCTCCGGCGTAGCGAACCAGGTCCATGTGCTTCACGGGACCCATGGTCAGTTCCGGGATTTCCGCGCCCGCTTCATATTCGTCGAATTTAATGGTTTTCATGGGGACGTCCTCCTGATGATTATTTGCCCTCGGGGCGAATGACTATGGCCATATCCGCTTTAATGCAGACTTCGCCTTTGTCGTCCTTGTATTCGTTTCGCATGGTGACCATGTTCATCTTGCCGATTTTCACATCCACGATTTCGGCTTGCGAATGAATGGTCATGCCGGGATAGAGCGGTTTGACGTATTCGTACTCTTCCTTCATGTGCAGAAGGCGAGTAGTGTCGATACCCAGTTTACCCAGGCCCTCCCAGAATTCATCAAAACCAACGCCCCAGAAGGCGAAAGAGGTTTGAAAGGTGGGCGGCGCCGGCGTATCTTCGTATCCGGCTTCCTTTGCCGCGGCGACATCCGTATAAATGGGATTGGTTTCGCCAATCGCCTGACAGAATTCCTTGATTTTTCCACGCTCTACGTCGATGGAAAATGCTTCGAGTTTAGTACCTACGAGGTCTTTACTTAGTTCGGCCATAAAACCAGGAATTCGGCCCTTCCGCGGTCGGTCAAGCATTTGGACGCGGCCGGCATTCGCCGACAATAGGCTCGTGAGCAATGAATTTCCTCCTAAAATTGGCCGCGGAAATCGCTGCAACGAATCTCATAATAACAAATCGCTAATAATACAAAGCGTAACGAAACGCGCTTTGATTCATCTAATCCGTTAAGAGGTACGGCGGCATATGCAGGGAGAAAAATCAATTCGGTTCGGCATCCGTGCTTCCCTGATCCTATTTTTCATCATAGCCATCGTCATCGGGGCCGGCATTCTGGCCGTCTTCAATTTCTTCGAGCAACGTCGTACGGTCATTTCCTATACCCGGGGCGCCCTGGAGATGCTGGTGGCCACGGGAGCGCCGCGCTTTTCGGGCGAGGACATCCTGCGTCTTTCCAGCGCGACGGACTACCAATCGCCCGAGTATGCTCGGGCTTACGATATCCTCAAGCGCATCTACGTCGATAATCGGGAACGCAACCTGCGCGAAAACTCCCTCTACATCGTTAAGCCTAGACCGGGCACGACGGACAAGAAAGTCTATATCTTCGCCGCCCATTTGCCGGGGGACGCGGACAAACCGTTTCAAGTGGGAAGCATCGACTCCATGTCCAACGCCCAGGTAAACTACATCGGCAATCCATACGTCACCCCGCCGGCCGTGCGCGCTCAGATTCGCAAGTTGCTCAAGAGCGAAATGGCCGCCAACTCGACGGGGGTCTACGCCACGCCCCGGGGCGAGTGGATCTCGGCCTTCGCGCCCATCCTGAATAAGGAAGGCCGCAAGGTGGCCGTGTTGCAGGCGGACTATCGCTTCGAGGACGTGGAGATGCAGATTCTCCTGAAGTTTACGCAGCAACTGGGCATGATTGGCCTGGCTACCTTGATTGCAATCGTCGCGCTGATATTTTTCTCCAGGCGCTTCACGCGTCCCATTCACGCCATTGCCCACGCCGTGGACCGCGTCGCCGACGGCGATTTCAACGTGCGCGTGGAGGACGTGGACCGGCGGGACGAACTGGGCTCGCTGGGACGTCACTTCAATACCATGACGCGCGTGCTTGAGGAGAAGACGCGCCTGAGTCGCTATGTTTCGGCCGAAACGGTTCGCAAGATCGAAGCGGGCGACGGCTCCGGGGGAAGTAAGACCGGCGAGCGCGTCCGCGTGTGCTGTTTCTTTTCCGATATTCGCGGGTTTACGCGCTACACCGCGGATTCGCCGGCGGAATGGGTCGTGAGTATTTTGAATTCGGTCCTGAAGTGCCAGACGGACATCATTCTGGCCAACGGCGGCAGCGTGGACAAATTCATCGGCGATGAAGTCATGGCCGTCTTCGAAGGCGAAGACATGCTCGAGCGTGCCCTCAAATCGGCCCACGAAATTCAGAATGAACTGGAGCCGGTCCGTACGCGGGAAAACCTGAACGTCGGCATCGGCATCCGTACGGGGGAAGTCATCCGCGGCGATATCGGCGCCGAACAGCGCACGGACTTCACCATCATCGGAACGACCGTCAACATGGCGTCTCGCCTTTGCTCCGCGGCGAAGGCCGGTCAGATTCTTATCACGCGCGAGGATCACAAAACGCTGGGCGGCGGCTTCACCGGCAAATACATCGGCCGGGGACGCTTCAAGGGCATTGCCGAACCCATCCCGGTCTACGACATGGCCCTGCACCCCGACGGAGACGGTGCCGAAATTAGCCCTTCCGCCTGAATTTTTTTAGTGGCAATGAAGGGCCCGCCGGTCGTCTGATGATTATATCATTTCAACGGCAGGCATCATGAATTTTTCATTCCTTCATTCCAGCTCCCAACCGTTCCGGGCATCGCGTTACTTGAGCACGGCGGCAATCGCCTGTGCACTCGTGCTGGTCGGCTGCCTGCCCAATACCCGGGGCGGCTCCGGCGTGGGTGGCGGCGGAGGAAGTAATCCCGTAGTCCAACCCGTAACCGGCGGCGGCGGACAACCAGCGAAGGGTAAAGGCGGCAACGCCGCTCACTACGACATCGCCCCCGCGAACCGTTCGTTTATCAGTAATATTCGCCTCATGGTTCTGCCGGTAACCGGAAAGAAAAACGCGGACGGCAAGAATCCGGTGATAGCCGTTCCCCGCGCCGAAGCCATGCGCAATGAATTGATTTCGCTTCTGCTGGCCACGGGCAAAACGGCCATGGTGGACCGGGGCAAGATGCTGGCGGCTCTCAAGGAAATTGAAAAAGGCCAGCTGGGTCTGCTGGATCCCAGAACGGCGCCGAAGGCCGGCCGCGCCCTGGGCGCCCGCAAGATGGTTTACTTAAGTCTGTCCGGCAACAGCCTGACCCTGCGCATGACCGATATCCAATCCCTGAAAATCGAGTACAGTCGCACCACGAGTACCGCGTATCGTCGTAAACTCATGGAGGACTTCGCGGGCTTTATCAAGCATCAGATTTTGCTGCACAATTTCAGTATTCTGCGCAACAAGCGCTCGAACATCCAGGTCTCCATCATCGCCCAGAAAACCCGTTACCGGGACAACGAACCCATCACCTTCAATGTTCAAGTGAATCGCGACAGCTACCTCTATCTCCTGCTGGTTCAAAGCGACGGCAGTATCTACACGCTCTTTCCCAACGCCGACCAGGAAAACAATTTCGTGCGCGCCGGCAGCCCGGTTACGATCCCGGACCGCAACTCTACTTTTATCTTCGCGGCGGGGGAACCCTACGGCATCGACGTGGTCAAGGCCGTGGCTTCGCGCAAAAAACTGGACCTGTATAGAGCTTCGCGCATTCCGGGCGTGCCTTTCTTCAAGGTGGACGACGTGAGAACGGTGGAGCGCGGCATCAAAACCATCACGACCAACGTAGGCTCCCGCGATTGGAACAGCGCGGAATTGCGCCTGGAAATTACGAAGTAAGCAAAATCGCCGGCGCGGGCTCCGCAACGCGAAAGCAATGAACACGTAACAAGGACGATTCAGAGCACGAATCGCCCTCGTTCGTATCCATTATTTGTAGATCGTACGCTCCCCGGTGAAGGGGCTGAAGGCTGAACCAGCGGCTAGTTGACCCGGCGTCCAATTGATACCGTCCGTGGAATAACCCGGCGTGGGCCCCGTGACCACAAAACGATCTCCGCCGAAGGCAAGGCCATCGCTGGCGCTCGTGAGCCCGTTCAAGCTAGACGCCGTCCAACTGATCCCGTCCGACGAATAGTAAATCCCCTCTCCCCCCGAGGACACCGCGACAAAGCGACCATTCGCATAGGTAATACCATTATACTGGGAGGTAGCAGTGGTGGGTAGCGTACACTGTGTCCAGTTTGCGCCACCGTCGTCGGAATAAGCGCAAGCCCCACTCGCACCCACGGCAACCAGGCGCGTGCCCGAATAGGCCACGCCCAGAAACTTGTTCACGGCGGGCATGGTCGTTGTAGCGGTCCAGTTATCGCCATGATCGTTGGAGAAGATCGCCACGCCGGAATTGACCAGGGAACCCACCGCGACCTGGCGGGTGCCTCCCATATAAGAAATGCTGATGACCTGGTCCAGGCGGGCCGTGGTCGCGCTTGTGGCCGCCGTCCAGGCCGAGCCGTCGGAAGAGTAATACAGCTGCCGCACGCCGACGGCGACAAAACGCGTACCGGTGTGCACTACGTCGACCAGCACACCCGTGCCGGACAGCCCCGTTCCCGCGGTCCAGGTGCCGGTAAAATCCGTGGCGCTGTAGGCGCTGGGCGTGGAAGGCGAACCTACGCCGACGAAAGTATTATTAGCGAACGCCAGGCCGCTCATACCGGCGGCCCCGGTGAGTCGCGTTGCCGTCCAGCACGAACCGTCGACGGAATAAGCGGCGGATGCCTGGGAGAAGTTACCGCTGGAGCTGAAATAACGGGGCGTGCCCGTGTTGACGCAGGCCTGATTGGTCAGGGCATTCAGCAGGAGTAGATCCCGCAGAGTATTGTCTTCTTCCTTATCACACGCGACGATGCTGAAGCAGAAAACAATTGGAACAATTTTCAAAATTACGGCTTTCATGCATAATCTTAAGCTAAGATTGAGATTTTCGCAAGAACTTTTCCCGAAAACCCCTTCGCGCTTAAGTTAAGCAGCCGGCCATGAGCGCGGAGGCGAATCGCCCTACTTGCTGAAGAGCCGCGTGGCGCCGTCCCAGTCGGACGGCAGGAGCTCGGGTGAGGCGCTGTACTCTTCACAGCGCTGGATATAGATCTTAAAGACCTGATCCCGGGGCGCAAGAGCGTGTCCGGCGCGAAACTCCTTCAGGGCCTGGTCCCACTTACGCTTTTTGTAATGGCGACGCCCCTTCTCCAGATGCGGGCGAGTCTGCTCTTTCTTTTCCCGACGAGGCGGCGTCTCCCAATCGAAGACGTCGAAGATTTTCACGGGTTCGGCCTTGCCCTTGACCATGACCGTGTCCACTTCGCGCACGGAATATTGCTTACGATTACGCAGCTTCTTGAGCGTGCTCTCGGTGATCATCAAGGGGCAACCGTACATTTTAGTGAGGCCTTCCATGCGCGCGGCCAGATTCACCGTGTCCCCCAGAATGGTCGAGTCCATGCGGTCGTTGGAACCCACGGTTCCGATAACCGCGGGGCCGTGATGCAGACCGATGCCGATGTGAATGGCTTCGTATCCGGACTGCTTGCGCTTGCGATTAAACGAAGGCAGGGCGCGCATCATCTCGATGCTCGCGTCCACGGCGTTGTTCGACGCCTTCGCGTCGAAGATGGCCATGATGGCGTCCCCGATGAACTTATCGATGAAGCCGTGTTGTTTGGCGATGATATCGCTCATGCGGCGTAGATATGAATTCAGGAATTTCAGGACCTCGTCCGCGGTCATCTTTTCGGAAAGGTCCGTAAAGCCGCGAATATCGCTGAAGAGTACCGTGACGGCCACTTCCTCGGCGTTGCCCAGCATGATGCTTTCCAGGCCTTCCTTGGCCATGCTTTCGATGTATCGCCTGGGGACGAATTTTTCGAAAGTGTGCATGGTGCGATTGATCTCTTCGTAGACGAAGGAGTTCTCCAGGGAGATGGCGGCGATGGACGAAAACGCGGCCAGCAGGCTTTCGTCTTCCTTCGTAAAGTAATGATCGCCGTGTTTCTTGTTCAGGACCTGGGTAACGCCGATGATTTCATTGCGCGTGTTGCGAATGGGCATGCACAACATGGCCTTCGTGCGAAAGCCGGTTTGTTTGTCGAAGCCGGGATTGAAACGCTTATCGTCGTAGGCGTCCTGGAGATTGATGGTGGCGCCGGTCTTGCCCACGTGCCCGGCGATGCCGCGACCATTGGGAAAACGAATGGTGTCCGCGCCCGCGCCCTGGGCGACTTTCGCGTAGAGTTCGTCCTTCTTTCGATCCAGCAGAAACAGCGTACTGCGCTCGGCGTCCATGACCACGGTTACGCGATCCATGATCAATCCCAGCAGATTATCCAGATGCATCTCCTTCATCATTTCCTGGGAAACGCTGAGGAGACTGGAGAGTTTCGCGTTCTGGTGCTCGAGATCGGCGATTACTTCGCGCTGATCACCACCGCCGGTCTTCCGGGCGGCCTGCTTCGTCTTTTTCCTGGCCATATAATTTGAGACAACGGGAGTTCCGTCCGTGCTTCTATCTTATATCGGTATGGAACGGCATCCATGTCTACAATGATTTTACGACGCCGCCGACTCGAATAATAATAGAAGCACAAAAAGCGGCCATGTCTCAAAATCGCAGTCGGGCGCCCATAAGCCAGCGGGAGTAGTAGCGACGGGCCGGGCGGGATGAAACACCGGTCAGCGGATCGACTTCGTTTTCTCCGGGCCGATAGCTCGCGCCGGTCACGGCGCCGAATATGTCCAGGGTCTTGCTCACGCTCCACTGCGCGGCCAGGATCAATTCGAAGGCATCGCCGCGCAGGAAGTCGCCGTAATTCAAATAAGCGTCCAGTCGGAGTTCCGACAAGGGTTGGTGTCCCAGGCGAACGGAAGCCATGTTCAGGCCCTGGTTTTCGTAATCGGGTCGAGCCGGATCGCCATTGTCCCGCACCTCGTCCGGCTCGGGTCGGGGCGATTTTCCGTCGGAGAAAGGACGCCCGGGCTGGGTGTTGCGGAGCGGAGGCCGTTCCGTGCCGAGTGCCGGCCCGTTCAGAATGATGGAGGCGATACCGCCCATGACTACCGGCCCCGGTCGCAGCGCGCCGAATCCGCGCTGCTCGGCGTCGGTTTCATCACGGTCGCGGCTGGTCCCCAGCACGCCAAGCTCCAGTTCCCAGGGTGCCGCCATGGCTCTGTCAGTGATACAGGTCCCGGACGCCGGCGATCGCAAATCGCATGCATTCACCGTCCCGTCGTAGGAACTCCTACCAAAACCGAGGCGCAGGGAGCCGTGGGCCAGGACGCCCCGGATGCGATTGCGGGTCAGCGCCTGGCGGATACCGCTCCGGTCCACGGCGATGGAGCGGCCGCTATTGAGGTAGGCGCCCGCTCGCCAGTCGAGAGCTCCCCGCTGCTGCTGATAGCGCAGTCCGTAATAGTACACATCCAGGTCGAGCCGGGCCGTTTGCCCTGTAGGAACCATGACGGTGGTTGCGGCCAGGCCCGGCAGGCGAAGGTCGGGTTCGGCGGCCCGACCGGGAGCTCGATAGAAGCCGCTGATGAGTGCCAGGCGCCAGTTCGGCCGAATCAGGCCCATCGTGAAAGCACCGAAGAATGAGGGGCCGTTCTTCTTATAAGGTCTGCGTTCCTCGCGGTCCAGGGCCGTTCCCATGAGCCCCAGTCGAATGGTAGAAGTTCCGACGTTGAATGAGCCGGTAAGCTCGGCCCCCGGGGTATCGCCTCGAAACAACAGCCCTTCCGGCGTCAGGGAGCGCGACCAGCGTCCGGCACGGAACCGAAATCGCCGGGGCGACTCCAAACGGGCGCCGATGAAATCCACCGACTCGAAGTCACCATCGTAGGAACTCCTACGGGGCTTGCCATGAACGGCATAAATGACGGCGTTGCCGGTCCGAAGCGACTGGAAATAGCTCCTACGAGACGAGTTGAAGCGATGGGCGTCGATCTCGCCCCGGATATCCAGGGCCGCGCCCAGATTCCAGGCCCCCAGGCGGCGCTCCAGGTGAGCTCCCAGGCGGGCTCCCTTCCGGGCCTGGCGGGGTTCACGATTTCGCGTCGCGAGGGGGCCGACAC
>CAZGYS010000199.1:0-10036 GCA_964530305.1 uncultured Leptospiraceae bacterium | reverse complement strand
CCTTCAACAAGGCCTTTCGCGAAATCACCGGCATGACCCCGACTCAGTTTCGCGCCAATGGTGCCCCGTAGTCGGAAGCCCGCCGTCGGGATCCGGCGCTACTCTTCAGTCAGTTAAGTCGGAGTTCCGACGGATTCCTTCAGCAGGGCGATGGCATGGTCCAGCGCTTCGTCCAGCTTTTCGGCGTCCTTGCCGCCGGCCTGCGCCATGTCCGGTCGTCCGCCGCCGCCGCCGCCGATAATACCGGCCGCCGCCTTGATCAGATTCCCGCAGTGGGCCCCGGCGGACACCGCGTCCTTGTTGGCCATGAACAACAGCATGGGACCCTTTTCGGTTTTATTCCCCAGCAGGACGACGAGACCGCGTTCCTTTTCCTTCAACGCATCGCCGAATTTTCGAAGATTGCCGGCGTCCTGGTCTTGAAACCCGGCCCGGACGAACTTGATTGAGCCGACGCTTTGAGCTTGCGCGATGGCCTCGTCGACGCCTTCCATCAGGGCCTGGGAATTTTTGGCGTTCCGCTGCTTCTGCATTTTAAGCAGGGACTTTTCCGCGCGCTCCAGGCGCTCCTTGATGTCATTCAATTCCTTCGTCAGACTTCCGACGCCTTCGCCGGCGCCCCGGGCCAGGCGTTCTTCGACCGCGCGGTGGTCCGGGACCTGCTCACGGAGAAAGAGCTCTTCTTGCTCCTTTTCCGAAAGGTCGTCCTTGCCTTCCAGGAATTTCACGACTTTCTCATTGAACTCGGTGAGTCGTCCGCCGACGTTTTCGAATTCGCGCTGAAAGAAATCGCGCACGCTGTCTCCGGCCACGGCTTCAATGCGGCGATTGCCGGCGCCGGGACTGGATTCCTTCAGGATGTGGAATTGCTTGAGGTCACCGGTATTGGAGACGTGAGTTCCGCCGCAAAATTCCAGGGACAAGGCGCCCGCTTCACCCATGGATACGATGCGAACTTCATCGCCGTACTTTTCGCCGAAGGTAGCCACCGCGCCGCGTTGTTTGGCTTCGTCGATGGGCAAAACCTCGGTGAGCACGTTGGCGCCTTCGTCGATGGCCGCGTTGATTATTTTTTCCACGGACTCCAGTTCCGAGGCCTTGAGTTTCTCCGTGTGCGAAAAGTCGAAGCGCAGATACTCCGGCGCCACCAGGGAACCGGTTTGCAGAATATGATCCCCCAGGGTCTTGCGCAACGCGTCGTTCAAGAGGTGCGTGGCGCTGTGGTGGCGCATCAACTGGTGCCGACGAGTCGCGTCGATTTCCATTTCCAGGTTGTCGCCCAGCTTGATTTCGCCGGAGTGGAGTTCGCCGATGTGAAAGTATAGTTCGCCCAGCTTACGCGTGTCGGTTACGCGAAAGAGGGTATCGCCTTTGGCGTCGAAAATACGTCCCTGGTCGCCGATCTGTCCGCCGCCCTCGGCGTAGAAGCAAGTGCGATCCAGGACAATCATGCCTTCGCCCGGCGTCAGGTTGCCGACGGAGCTTTCTCCCGCGATTAAGGCCAATACGCGACCTTGATCGGCGTGTTTGTCGTAACCGCTGAATTCCGTCGGCTGGTTGGCCTCCGCCGGGAAATCGCCCGGCAGGGTGAACACCTTCCATTTTTTCCCGGACTGCGAAGCCTCCTGCTGGATCTTCATGCATTTTTCGTACTCGGCCTGATCGATTTCCAGGCCTTCCTGCTCCGCCAGCTCCCGGGTCATCTCCGCGGGAAAGCCGTAGGTATCGTAGAGGCGAAAGGTATCCTTCCCGCTGAACAACGCGTCCTTGGAGCCGTGCTTTTCCCGGTGGTTCGCCAGGTACTCCGTCCACTTGCGCAGGCCCTGTTCCAGGGTGCGCAGGAAGCGCTCTTCCTCGCGCAGGATCTGCTCCTTGATTTTCGCGTCATTGGAGCGAATTTCCGGATAGAAATCGCCGTAGATTTCGCTGATGGTGGGAACGAGTTCGTGCAGAATCGGTTGGGTCACGCCGAGTTCGCGCGCGTACATCAAGGCGCGTCGAATGATGCGTCGAATTACATAACCCCGGCCCGTGTTGTCGGGCTGGATACCGTCGGCGATGGCGAAGCTCGCGGAGCGCGCGTGGTCGGCCAGTACGCGAAAAGCCGGTCGCCGCTCGCCTTCATACTTCGCGGCTTCCTTGTTTGAGCCCAGTTCCGCGGCCAACTCTTCCAGGCGCTTGAGCAACTGACCCAGTTCGTCGGTATCGTAGACGCTGTCCTGATTCTTAAGTAGAGCGGCGATGCGTTCCAGTCCGGCGCCCGTGTCGATGCCGGTTCGGGGCAGGGGATGCAGATTGCCGGCCGTGTCCTGGTTGTACTGATTAAAGACCAGGTTCCAGTATTCCATGTAGCGATCGCATTCGCCGCCGGGCTTGCATTCCTCGGGCGGGCAGCCTTCGCAGTATTCCTCGCCGCGATCCCAGTACAGTTCACTGCAGGGCCCGCACGCGCCCGAATCGCCGGCGGGTCCCCACCAGTTATCTTTCTTGCCGAGCCGGCTGATGCGCTCCGCCGGAACGCCGACCTTTTCAAGCCAGATCTTTTCGGCCTCATCGTCGTCCTGATAGACGGTGATATAAATCCGTTCCGGATCCAGTTTGAGCACCTGGAGGGAGAAGTCCCAGGCCAGTTGAATGGCGCCTTCCTTGAAGTAATCGCCGAAGCTGAAGTTCCCCAGCATTTCGAAAAACGTGAGGTGGCGATCCGTCTTCCCGACGCTCTCCAGGTCGGTGGTGCGCATGCATTTCTGGATGGTTGCCAATCGAGGCGCGGGCGGTTGTTCCGTGCCGGCGAAGTAGGGTTTGAATTGCACCATGCCCGCCGTGGTAAACAGCAGCGTCGGATCACCGGCGGGGATCAGCGCCGCGGACGGCACGTGCTTGTGGGCATTCTCTTCGAAGAATTTAACCCAGCTGTTGCGGAGCCATGATACGCTGCCGAATTCGGCCGGCTCCCCGTCTGTTTTCTTCGTATTTGTATCAGTTCCCGACATCTCACTTCTCCGTCCTGTCATTGGCGAGCCGGCACCGACACAGTCAATTTTTTCAGCGTCGGAGTTCCGACATTGCCGGCGGCGTTTGTATTCAAATCGTGCTTCTTTAAATTATGGAAACGGGTTGATTTCGGCGATTTCCGGCCCCGGGGAAAGCCGGCCGGCGAGTTAAATTGGTAGTCGAGCTACCCCGGCGCGATTTATTGGATCTGGCTATGATGGGCTCAAGCAAAGGGCGATTGCGTTTCGCGCGCATTCTGGGAATGGCCTTGTTTCTGGTATCGTTGTCCCAGTGTACCTGGATGAGCGAGGACCAGGCGAGCCTATTCAACGGTGGGCCGGTTCTAAAGCGAGCCGAGGCCAAGGCCAGGTTGCAAGCCGCCGTTTTCGTGAATTTCTCCACCTGCCCGGAGAATATGAACGCCGCTTATTATGCCATGGATTTCGTTATCCCGTCCTTCCTTAATGACGCGTTCTATACGGCCGAATCCGTTGAGTTTTGCCAGGTGGCGCTCCTGCTGACACCCTGCGGTTTGAGCCCCGACAACGATCTGTCCGTTCTTACCAACCTGTATCGCTCCATCCTGGCAACCTGCCAGCTCAAAGTCGGAACCCTCTAGAACCCTCAAAAGGCTCCGATGCTTCACATAACACATTCCTAACGGTTCGTGGCGCAAAATTACGACTTGAGAGTCAAAAAAATTTTCTTGCCCTTAAATTTGCGTATTGCTATATCCGAAACTGACATAGTAGGAGAAATACGCGATGAACCGAGCCCTGCTTGCAGCAACAGTCACTGGAATTATTGCCGGAAGTGTAACACTTTTCCCCATTGGGGCCCAGACAACGACCACCACGGATACCACCAAGAAAGCCGATAGCGGCATGGTGTACGATAAATTAACCGGTCGGAAGGTCAAATTACGAAAACCCGGTAATAAGCTTCGAGAATGCCCCAATCGCTCCATCGTGGAGGGTAAGGTCGCCGAGAAGAAGAAGCAAGATGACGCTCTTCTGGCCCAGGGCAAGAAACCGGGACTTCTAAGCAAACTGTCGCTGGGAAACAACCCCCGTGAGGGCCAGTACCGAGCTGAAATGGAGCGTCTGCTGGGCATTGAAATCGCCAATGTGAAGCGAGCCGTCCTGGACGCGCAGGTTAAGCACAAGGAACTGATTGTTCTCTACCCGCAGCTCAAGAATTATCAGGAAATCATTCTGGAAGACGTTCCGGGCGCCTGGAGAGACGGCGTGTTCGTGAGCTCCAAAAAGCTGATCATTATGCACTATGATGATAACGGCGATATCGGCTGCGTGGTTCTGGAATCTTTCACCCGAAGCATCTACAACCCCGGTCAATGGACCAAGAAGATGATTCGCTTGTATTACCCCCACATTCAGTTCGTCGAACTGGAAACCCTGAGACATAATTATCGCCTGTATCGCAGTCTGGAATTCACGTCTCCCGAGATTCAATTGAAAGGTCTGCGTCTGGTTTTCGGTAACCTGCGGGCCGCCCTGTATTCAATGGACATGCTGATTGCCGCTTATTACGATCTTCGAGAGAAGAAGAACGACTGGCAGATCAATTTCTAACCGGGGACTTCGAGCACGAGACTACTACGAGAAAACCGCGGGGCTCCCCGCGGAAGAGCTTAAATAAGAAGGCGTAAATCTTCTTGTCAGGAGGACAGGTATCAATTTCCTGTCCTTTTTTGCGCAAATTTGGTGAATTGAGACGGAACAATGTCGGACGAAGAGAAACAAGAAGGCACTAAAAAGAACAAGAAGATCAACAAGATGTCGGTCTCTGAAATTGACGCGGCTTTGAAGAAAGCCGAAGAGCATATGGGTGGTCACACCAGTAAGTATGCCCAGGCGTTGATCGCCCGTAAATCCGAACTCGCCAGTTAATCCACTTCACCGCGCGTACGACGGTCGTACAACAGTGCAACATAGCTCCATGCCCCCGCGTGGAGCTTCGCGCGGACCAGGCTCATCATTCTTCGCGACGGTGCGCGTTATTCGCCGAGCCGGAACTTCCTTCGCGGCTTTTAGCTGTTGACACGGCCCATTCCCCCCGAATCCTTGCTTCATGCAGGAACTGGTCGAGGGCCACATTCGCCGCGGTATAGACGTGAAGCAGCAGGTTCTGTCTTCGCGTGTCGACGCCATAACCTCGGCCGGCTTAATCCTCGCTTCCATTTTCGAGTCCGGACGTAAACTACTCGTTTGCGGAAACGGCGGTTCCGCCGCGGACGCGCAACACATTGCCACGGAATTCCTGATTCGTTATAAGGCGGAAAACGTTCGCCCCTCATTACCGGCCATTTCCCTGGCCGCGGATTCCAGCGCCCTGACCGCCGGCGGAAATGATTTCGGTTTCGATCACATCTTCGCGCGTCAGGTGGAAGGTCTCGGCCAGGAGGGAGACGGCTTGCTGGCCATTACCACCTCCGGCAATTCGGCTAACGTTCTGGAAGCTCTTCGAAAGGCCAAAGAGAAGAAAATGTTCACCTTCCTGCTGACGGGGGACACGGGCGGCTCCATCTTCGCGGAGCATCGCGCGTTGCTCGACCATGTCATTCGCGTGCCCTCCACCGAGACTTCGCGCATCCAGGAATGTCATATCATGATCGGTCAGATTTTCTGCGCCATCGTGGAAAAAGAAATCTACGGCCTTGAATGAGGGTGGTGAAAATTGAGCGTCGAAGCAGGTAAGCGGGCTTTCATCGGAATTGATCTGGGCGGAAGTAATTCCTACGCCGCTCTATTCGATGAGCATCTGGAGCCTCTCCAGGATGATAAGATCGCCACGGAAGCAGCCGGCGGTTACAGCCATGTCATAAGTCGCCTGGGCAAGCAGATCAAACGTCTGAATGGAATTGCCCGGGAGAAAGGTCTTGAGACGGCCGCCATCGGTCTGGCGGTCCCCGGTGTCGTGGACGCGGACGGCGTGGTGAAGTTCGCTCCCAATCTGCAATGGAAAGAAGTGAAACCCCTGGAGAGCCTGGGGCTGGATATTCCCACGATTCTCTTGAACGACGTCAACGCGGGGTTGCTGGGTGAGTTGACCGGCCTGGAAAAACCGCCGCGCATGACCGCGGCCTATTTTTGCGGGACGGGCATCGGTGGAGCCTTCGCGTACGAAGGACGCCTCATCGAGGGCAATGACGGCGGCGCCGGAGAATTCGGACACGTCATCATAAAGAAGGGCGGTAAGAAAACCCCCCGCCAACTGCAGGGTTCCCTTGAGTCTTATATCGGGAAGTGGGCCCTGAATCGCAAGATTCGCGCGCGCCTGAAATCACGGAGCGCTACGGTTTTGCGGGATCTAATCGATTATGACCTCAAGAAACAGCCCGTCAAATCGTCTTCACTAAAGAAGGCCTACAAGGCCGGTGACTCCTACACGCTCACGCTCATGAATCGTTATTACGCGGGCAACCTGGCCGTGGGCATTTCCCAGGCGGCCACCATGCTCCAGCCGGGCCTGGTGATTCTGGGCGGCGGCATCATGGAAGCCATGGGCAAGAAATTGCTGCCCCACGTGCAGGAAGCCCTGGCACGCTATTGCATGGGGGAGCCTCCGCCCTTGCGTCTGGCGCAGATGGGGGACATGGCCGGGCCGCTGGGCGCCGCCGGACGCGCGCGGGAGTATCTGGAGTCGGGAGGCGCCTGATGTTTCTGGGCATCGTGACGGCGGCGGCCGGAATCTACGTCCTCTTGATTGCGGCCGGACTGCTGCATCGCGGTATGCTCAAGCCGGGTGGGGATGCGGCTCGACGCATGGGCATGAGCCTGTTCGGGCTGGGACTGCTCATCGTGGGGCTCTACGCGATTCATCATTCCTACACCCTCCACGCGAATCGCAATAACCCGAACTTTCGACCGGCGGATCGTTTCGGCCGGCCCTCCGCGCCCCTGTTTCCGCCCCGTTCCCGACCACAAAATCCGCGCTGAATTCCGCCAATCGGCCGATAATCTAAAGGATGATCCGGAAAGCTGTTTCCGTTCTTCTGTTTATCTCGGCCATGTTCGCGGTGACCGGCTCCCCGCGCGCTCAGCCCGCGCTCGCCTTCGGCGATATCCATCTTGATGAATATCCCAACCTGCGTTTTTCCGCGGTGTTGCGCAATGCTCCCATGACTCCCGGTCAACCGGGCATGTTCGAATTGATGGAGTCGGGTAAGGAAGGCGAAAAACCCTGGAAGTTGATGCTGAACGTCGCGGGCGATTCAGCCCCGGGCGGTATGCGACCGGGAGGCAATCGCGCCGGGAACGGCGGGGCTACGGATTGGTATCTCGTCATCGATACCACGCGTTCTATTTCTAAGGATGACTTTCGCTCATCGCTGGACATCGCCGCGCGTTTCGCGGAGTCCCTGCCGCCGGGCGATCGGGCCGCCGTGTATACGTTTTCCCGCCGTCGCCTGACTCGCCGCGAGCTGTCCCATGACCGCAACGGCGCGGCCCATGAGATTCGGGCCATCGCGCGTCGAGGACGTACGACTCTGCTCTTTGATTCCCTTTATTCCGCCCTGGCGAAAGCTCGCAAGGGAGACCTGGCCGGCGACCCTCGCGGAAAACGTCGTAAGGCCATGCTCCTGCTGACGGACGGTCGCGACGAAGGCAGTGAGATGACCATCAAGGATTGTCTGCGCATCGCCGGGACTCCGGGCGAAGGCGGCATGCCCGTGCATGTTCTGCTGTTCGGGCGCGTCTTGAATCGCGCCGCGCTGCACAGTCTGGCGGAAGCCAGCGGCGGGCGATTTTTCGCCGGCCTGGGCGACGGCCCCCTGCGCTTGCTTGAGCGACGCTCCGTTCCCCGGCACACGTATCAATTCAGGGCGCGTTCAAAGGCGGCCTCCATGGGCGTCTGGCCCGGTAAGACGGCTACGCTGGAACTGGTCTGGAAATCGCCGGACGGCCTGAACGAAGTTCGCGCGCGCCACAAGTATGAAATGACCTGGGCTTTGTGGTTCAAGAGCATCGCCGGAGGCAAGAGCACCTGGCTGTTGATTGGCCTGGCTTTGTTTCTGCTGCTATTGCTGATTATCTTCCTGATGATGTTTCCCGGGGGACGCGCGGGCGCTTCCGATGTGCGCGAAACGAAAGCGGAACCGCCCGTGGTGGAGTCGGACGAGTATCGGCTGCCCATCGGGGCTGAAACGACTCCCGAGCCGGAGCCCGCGCCCATTGAATTGCCGGATCCGGAAATCATCGAACCGGCGCCTCGGGACCTGGCTGCCGTCGAGGCCCTGGCCCACGCCATGCACGAAACCGGTCCCCGTCCGCCCGCGCCCGGCCATACCGTCTACATGCAGTCCTACTCCTACCAGATTCTGCAGGACGCCTTGCGAAGCGCCCCGCGCTACAAGGCCGGCAAACTGGTTCTGCGGGACCCGCGTAATCGCGAGGATCGCCGCGAATACGATCTGTTCATGGATACCACCGTGCTGGGCAACGGCCGCTGGGCCAACATTCACCTGGACGATCCCATCGCCAGCCCCGTTCACGCGCGCGTGCGTCGGGCCGACGGAGCCTTTATTATTTACGACATGGTCAGCGGCACGGGCGTTTACCTGAACGGCAAAAAACTGCTGCGCCCCCGGGGCCTGGTTCACGGCGATGAACTCAAGCTCGGGCGAACTTATTTTACCTTTCGCGGTGCTTGATTTTCGCTGGCGCGAAAGGGCATGGCCCGCCGAAGTGTGCCTAATGTCCGCGCCGCGTGTACTCTCGACTTCGCTTCTTCTATCGTTTCTCCCATTGATATCCGGGACGATTCTCACCGGCTGTTCGTCGCACCCCGGGCTGGTGTTTCGTCTGCCCGCGTCGACCGCCGGGAGCAATGGGACGAAATCGACCGACGCCGGCGACCTTCGGTCCGTATTGCCCGGAACCTGGATTCGCCTGGTGGAGTCCCGCTACAGCGTGGTCAATCCCGAGATCTATTGGAAAGGTCGTGAATGGATTGAGATTTCATTGCAAGGGGATGGCGACCGGCCGGCCTTCGCCTATGAAAAGACGCACCTCTACGCCGAATACTACCGCGGTGAACTGCGAAGGGTCGCCTACCGGGAAGCGGGCGTTCTACGCGTCCAGGCGCCCTGGCTCCTGTTCGAGCCGGGCAAAGCGCGGGTCTTGCGCGAAAAGCGCGCCGTAAGCCCGGAGGAAAAAAAGGCCTTCGATTCCTCGCGCCGGATCTTGCTGCCGGACCTGGACGCGCCGGATGCCGGGGGTGACGTCAAGGACGCATCGCCTCGAGCTCTGCGCTTCTACTATAATCGAGAAAGCAAGGGCACCGCGGAGCAGGGCACGCTGCGCAACCTGAACTTTTTGACGCCGCTGACCTATGAACGCTTCGGTACGGTCTTCGAGCACGGCATTTACGAAGGCTGTCTGCAAGCCTGTGACCCGCAATCCAGGGTCTTTCGCGCGGCGCTACGACGTTACAATGTGAATTCTTTTCATCGCCACGGATACGAAAAGAAAGCGGCCGCGCCCGGGCCGGTGTACTAATCGCCGAGCTCGACCGCTCACCTCATGTTCGCCCGAACAGGCGCATCCAGAACGACTTGCGCCCTTTCTTAATGCGCGTGCCGTCGCGCCACTCGGTCAAGTAGTGCATTAATCGATAATCCATCCAGCGCCGGTCCGGAATAAAGGCGTGCTTGCGCGAAAGCCAGCCCAGGTGGCCGCCGTAGCGCGTCAGGTGCGCGGTTAGATGGGGTTTGGCTTTCCAGTTGGTTTCATCCCACCCGATGGGGTCGATTAGGGGATCGTCGTGCGCGTGGAGTACGAGTCCGGGGGTTTCTATGTGGGGAACGTAATAACGGGACGCGCAATGGCGATGATATTCCAGCGCCCCGATGAAACCCGCGGACGGGGCGATGTAGATATTATCGAACTCGAACCAGTCGCGAACGTGGGCCAGTTCCGCGTGGGCATTGGGGATGTGATCGAATTTCCGCTGGGGTAGGACGCGCTTACGAATTTCGCGCAGGAACATGTCCCGGTAGATGCGCGCCGCCGGTCCGTCC
>CAZGYS010000198.1:0-10047 GCA_964530305.1 uncultured Leptospiraceae bacterium | reverse complement strand
GTTCACCCGTTCACCCGTTCACCCGTTCACCCGTTCACCCGTTCACCCGTTCACGTATCCCCCGGTTTCCCCCCGCCGGAGGCGCCGCAGCGATACTTCTGCCAGTAATAGACCGACGTGTATTCGTAGTTTCTTCGTATGCGCAGCACGGGATCGTAATCCGAATAGGTCTGGGTTTGATCCTTGATGCCGTCCTCGATGAGATCGTAACCGGGGCAGGTGATGCCGGCGCGCAGACGTTCCCGGGCGGTTTTTAGTTTCGCGGGCGGAATTCGGTCCGGCGAAAAATAGCCTACGAGAATTCTTTTGACGATGAAGTTCTCCTTGTAATTGCGCAGGACAATCACGGCCTTTGGTTCGGACGCGCAGTGAATCGCCGAGGCAAGGGGCGCAATAACACACAAGAGCAAGAGCAATCTTCGCGCGGTCTTCGAACCGTTTTCGAAATTCGTTTTCATCTTCGCCACTCCTGAATTACTACGCGCAGGGTTTGCTCGGAGCCCGCCCTCCATATGCGCACATCCACCGGCCGGCCGATGGGCGCCTCTCGCACGAGATTGATCAAGTCCCGGAAGTTTCGCACGGGTTTACCGCCCAGTGCCAGAATTACGTCTCCGGCCCGCAGCCCTCCCCGGGCGGCGGGGCTGTCGGGATAGACGCGGGCCATGAGGGCGCCCCGGCGATCCCCGAGGCGCAGATCGCGAATACGCTGGGGCGTCAAGGGCGCCATGCGAATGCCCAGATACCTCCGGCGGACTTTTCCGTTCCGCCGGAGTTGACCGAGTATTCTCTTCGCGCGATTGATGGGAATGGCGAAACCGATGCCCATGCTGCCGCCGCTCTTGGAATAGATCATGCGATTCACGCCGATCACTTCGCCGCGGATATTGATCAAGGGCCCGCCGGAATTGCCCGGATTGATGGATGCGTCCGTTTGAATGTGACTCAGCCCGCTTTTGTCTCGGCGCACGGCCGCGCTGATGACGCCCACCGTGAAGGTGCCGTCCAGGCCGAAGGGGTTGCCGATGGCGATGGCCCAGTCTCCAACGCGAACCTTTTCGGAGTTACCCATTTCCACGGGCTTGAAATTGTTGCCTTCGATTTTCAAGAGGGCGACGTCGGTGCGTTTATCCGAGCCGATAACCCGAGCGGGGTATTCGCGCGTGCCGACCTTTACGCGAATTCGGTCCACATTGGCGATGACGTGATGATTGGTACAGATATAGCCGTCTTTGGAAAGAATGAAGCCCGTTCCCAGACCCGTAAACTTGCGGGTTCGAGCGGGTGGTTGTTCATCGGGTGTTGCGTCGCCGAAGCCGGGTAGTCCGGCGGGTCCGCGGACGCGTCTGATTTTTTCGGTGCTTATAAAAACGACCGAGTCCCGGTAGTGACTGTAGATTTCATGAAATGCTTTCTGCAGTTGGTAGACGGGAGTGCCGCGAAAACGACTGTTCAAGGGGCCCGTGCCCGAACCGCCCGCGCAGGCCAGGCAGACGAACAGCAACCCGGTTGAGAATATCCGGGTTCCGGTTTGCCGCGTGAACTTTATCATAAGCAAAAGAAAATATCTCCGTGTGATTGCGCAAACTGATTTTAAGAACGCGCGGAGAGCAGGCGGTTGGTCCAGGCCGCCGCTCCCGTCTCTCATTTTCCGCGAAGAATACTCTTTCACTTTCCATTCGCTTTCAACTCTCCGTTCCGGAGCGTTCCGCGGAGTCCAGCAAGCGTAGCCATTCATCCACGGTGTCACGCATGTGACGGACAATGGTTTCTTCGCCGACAGCCATGCGGAGTCTGCGGAGATTGTTGATGAATTCCTCATCCATCAGTATTCCGCGAAGTTCCTTCGGTATGCCGCCTTCGCCTTCGGAGATGAGTCCTCCGGGGTCGACGGAAAAGTAATCCGCTATGGCCATGAGAGTGCGAAGCGGTACTTCCACCTTTCCGTTTTCTATTTTGGAAAGGTAACTCGGATCAATTTTGATCCCGTACTGCGTTCGCAATTGTTTGGTCGTGTGAGCCAGTGTTTGTCCCCGCATTGAGCGCGGCTTTTTTATTTTGGCTCCGATGTCTTCAAGTATAGGTTCCAGGCGTATCAAGTTTGTATCCTCCGTATAGTCTATACGGTATACGGAGATACTGATAATACTGTTTCATTTTTTCGTAACAAACCGCGGGAATTTTTCAATATTTCTACGTACTATTGCTGTCGCAGGTACGAAACGTCGAAAACGGGCGGTGAAATATACCTGAATGGGACTAGTAGCATTACGCGTACTTCCGCGGGTATTGAAAAATTCCGGCCGGTAGGAGTCCGAATTAGGTTCAACCGGGTCACGCGAGCGAAAGAAGCATGAAAGCACCCGTTCGTCGCGCCGGCGGAATGAAAATCCCGTGCCCGCGGCGATGAATATGGGAGGAGTTCCTACGAACAGCCCGCTTCTTTTCTGGTTGCGACCCTTCATCTTATCAGACGAGTGGGTGTTTGTAAAAGTTTTACTCGCCCGGGGACATTTTCTCTCGAAAATCGCCCTAACGAAATCCTAACAAAGCGATTCCATGCATACTTCGAGTGAAAAAGAACGGGAAGCAGCGCTGTATGAGCGCCTGGCCGAGGTTCGTCGGGAAGCGGAAGCCAAGGAAGCGGAACTGGAAACGTTGCGGCTGGAATTGAGTGAAATCAAGCGCCGTGAAAAAGACATCATTCGGGACATCGAACGCATCGGTCAGCCCGAGCTCTTCAATTGAGCTGTCCCGTCCATGAGCTTGAGTGCCTCCTGAATGGTGATTTTCAGGTGTCGGAGCACCGCCTCATCCCCCATATGCTTCCGGAATTCCCGCACGGCACCCAGAAACTCCGGATCCAGTAGGATCTCCTCCAGGCCCTCGGGCACGCCCGCGCTGGACGGTTCCAGCAGCCAGCCCGGGCCCACCTGAAAATAGTCGCAGATGGCCAGCAGGGTGCGGAGCGGGGCTTCCAGCTTACCGGACTCGATTTTGGACAAATAACTGGGGTCCAGTTTCACGCCATAGCCGTCCCGAATATCGGCCGTCATGACCTTCATGTTCAAACCGCGACCCTGGCGCAGCAGTCGAATCCTGGCCCCGATCGCCTGGTGGATTTCCCCCGGTATTTTCTTGTTCCCTTCCATTATTCCGTGTCGTGGATAGATATCCACGTTTAAGCATACGTTTGTATAGTGGTTTTCGGATAATGGTGACGGTTATGTACACGTCATCCATATTTTTAAAGGGAGGGTTATTTTTTTAAATGCTCGGCGATCTTCGCGGCCAGGCGACGCCCGATGCCCGGAACCTGCTCCAGCTCGGCCGGAGTCGCCTCTTCCATCTTCTTGTCCGTAAAATGTTTGAGCAGGGCCTTGCGACGCTCGGGACCGATGTCGGGGATTTGTTCCACCACGTGTTTCATGGTGGCTCGGTTGCGCTTCTTGCGATGGTGGGTGATCCCGAAGCGGTGGGCCTCGTCCCGCAGGTGGCGCAGTAATCGCATGGCGGGCGAGTCCGGGTCGAAGCCGTGGGGCGATTCGTCCCCCGGGAAGTACAGTTCCTCTCTCTGTTTGGCCAGACCGATGATGGGTAAATCGCCCGCGTCCAGCGCCGCCGCCGCTTCACAGGCCGCCTTCAACTGCGTGGAACCACCGTCGATGACCATGAGGTCGGGCAGGGCCTTGTCCTCATTGCGCAGGCGCTGAATACGACGGGCCACGGCTTCCTGGATCATGGCCGGGTCGTTGATGCCCTTCACCGTCTTCATGTTGTAATGGCGATAGCCCGAGGGCTTCGGATGACCGTCCACGAACATCACGCCCGAGGCCACCGGCTGAGAGCCCTGAAAGTGGGAGATGTCGTAACACTCGATCACCTGCGGTTCCTCGGGGAGCTTGAGCATGTTCTTGAGCTCCTCCAGCGCTCCCTTACGATCCCGCAGGCGCACGGCCAGCAGCCGTTCCGACATGAGCAGTTCGGCGTTTTTGCCGGCCATGCGCAGCATGGCTTTTTGCTCGGGCTTGGCCGTGGTCGTGATCCGAACCGTTCGGTCCGTTCGTTCGCGGATGTATTCCAGCAGTTCGCGCTTGTCCTTGATGACGACGGGGGTGATGATCCGCGCCGGAATGAATTCCGCGTTAAGATAATAATCGCGCAGAAACGAAGTCAGGATTTCCGGTTCGGGCGCGTCCTGCACGCCCACCAGGGGAAAGGACTTACGCCCCAGCAGGCGACCGTCACGCACTTCCATCAAGACGATTTGCCCGTGATCATCGCGCCGCGCGAAGGCGATGATGTCTTCATCGCCGCCGGCGGGACTCATCACGCTCTGGCGTTCGGTAGCACGGCGAATGTTACTCAACATGTCCCGGTAAATCGCCGCGCGCTCGTAATCCATCACCTGGCTGTATTCGCCCATGCGCGTCGTAATGATGTTCTCCAGGATTTCGCGCCGGCCTTCCAGGAAGAGCAGGATTTCGTCCACGAGTTTCGCGTACTCCTCTTGCGGCACGTTTCCCCGGCAGGGCCCCAGGCACCGCTTGATGTGAAAGTTCATGCACGGCCGTTGGGGTTTTTTGAGGGGCAGCTTGAGGGGCGTTTTGCGAATGGGGAAAATCTTATGAATCAGGCTCAACGTATTGCGCGTGGCGCGCACGTCCGTATAGGGCCCGACATAGCGATGCCCGTCGTCGCGAATCGTCCGGGTAATAAAAACGCGGGGGTAAGGTTCGCCCGTGGAGACGCAAATATAGGGATAACGTTTATCGTCCTTTAACTGGACATTATAGCGAGGCTTGTGTTTCTTGATGAGATTGGCTTCAAGCACCAGCGCTTCGCTGCCGGTCTCGGTGGTAATCCATTCCAGGTTTTCGGCCTGGACCATCAGCGCCGCCGTTCGTTCGTGTTCCGGCCTTAAATAATTGCGCAGGCGAGCCCGCAAATTAACGGCCTTGCCCACGTAGAGCACGCGCTCCCGGGCGTCCTTCCAGAGGTAGCAGCCCGGCGTCGTGGGCGCGCGAGCCACGAGATCCGGAATGGCTTCGGCGGGTATTTCGTTTTGCGCCATTCGGGTTAAACAAACGCCTCGGGCGATTTCGGCAAGTATTATAAGGCACGGAGCATGAGCGACCTGGGCGAAAAAATCACGCTTCACGACGAACTCCTGAACGGGGAAAACTTCCATCGCATTGCAAGCTTTCTGCTGGAGCGGGGCCGCGAAATGATCTGGTCCAGTCTCTACGGCAAGGGTATGTACTTTCGCGCGGGCGATGTGGCGGTCATTTACTCCTATCTGGGCTTCGGCGGCGCGGCGACGCCGGGTCCGGAGCCTTTGCGGGAGCCGTTTCTATTCATCGATCTTTACCCCGCCGACAATCGAGAGGAGCACTCCGCCCGTTGCGATGCTCTCTTTACTTTCGATGTAAAAGCCCCCGCCAACTCCGGCGCCCGGGGCGACAAGGGCATGGGCGCCCAGGCCGAGCATGGCGAACTCCTGGTCCGGGACCTGACGTCCTGGTATCACAATCGCCCCATCGCCGCCGACCAGGTAGAGCAAAATGCGCGCCATGCCTTTGAAGTTCTGCTTGAGGCCGTCGACGGTGTTTCGTAAACTGCTCCCGTGCGGCCCCTGAAGCTGGAGAAAATAACGAACGAAGGCGAGAGTCTTCGAAAGATCTACCTGGTTTCCTTTCTGCGTCCGAAATTCGTGGAGCGTTCGCTCGTAATCACAATAGACGACGCGAATCGCCCCTTGAAGATTTACTTTTCATCCAATGATTTCGGTACCACCGAATGGAATGACGGCCAGGGGCTGGGCGAATCTCATAGCTGGCAAAATGAGAATGCGGCGCGCACATCCTCTCGGCGCGGGTTCGCGGCGGCCCTCTCCGAGGGCAAAGTATCCGAGGACTTTGCGCTGGATCGGATTGTCCCGGACGTGCTTAACGCCTTGATGGATGTTAAGCTTCGAGACCTTGTCTACAGAACCGTCCGCCTGGAAAAAAGTCGCGAAATGATTCGACCGGAGCAATCCGACTTTGAAATTTTTGATTCGGTGCGCGCGGAAGATACCGGGATTACCCGAACCGACGTCCAGGCGCCGAGGCCTGGCCTTCTAAAAAGGCTATTAAGTTATATTCTGGGAGCAAAATAACGTGAGCACTATCAATAATCTGGACTTTCGCGTTCGTCGTGACGACCATTCCATATGCGAAAGTGTTCCCGCGCCGGCGGCGGAGCCGGAGCCCGGACAAATCGCCGTGAAAATTGATGCGTTCGCCCTGACGGCGAACAACATCACTTACGCAACCCTGGGAGATACGCTCAAATACTGGTCCTTTTTTCCGGCCGACGAAGGCTGGGGTCGCATTCCCGTGTGGGGTTTCGCCGACGTGACCGCCAGCAATCATGACGACGTCCAGGTGGGGCAGCGCTTCTACGGCTACTGGCCCATGTCTTCGTCGCTCGTGCTCCAGCCTGAACGCGTGGGACCCAATGGATTCACGGACGGCATACCGCACAGGAAGGGCTTGCCGGGTCTTTATAACTCCTATGCGCTCACCAGCGCGGACCCATTTTACGACGCGAACTTCGAGGAGATGCACATGGTGCTGTATCCCCTGTTCGGCACGTCCTTTTTGATTGCGGATTTGCTGCGCGAAGGCAATCCCCCCGCGGCGAAGCGTCTGGTGTTTTCCAGTGCTTCATCCAAGACCGCGTTCTCCAGCGCCTATATGTTGCGCGAATCCGGCCTGAAAATCGTCGGGCTCACTTCCGCCGGCAACAGGGATTTCGTCCAGGGACTGGGCGTCTACGACCAGGTCGTACTCTACGACGAAATCGATTCCATGGACGCGAGCGAACCCGTCGCCTATGTCGATTATGCGGGCAACGCCTCCGTCACCCGTGCGATTCACGGGCGTTACCAGGACAAGCTGGTCTACAGTCTGGGCGTGGGCAGCTCCCATCCGGGCAAGATGGAGCCCCTGGATGATTTGCCCGGCGTCGAACGCACCATGTTCTTCGCGCCCACGTATTCGCGCAAACGCATGAAGGCCCTGGGCGGTCCCAGGGGCATGGCCGAAGCCATGGTCGCCGGGTGGAAGAGCTACCGTGAAACCGCGTCCCAATGGATTAATAGCTCGCGTGGTAGCGGACCCGAGGCCGTGCAAAAAGTCTACCTGGACATGCTGCAAGGCCGCGCGAAGCCCGACCAGGGTTACGTGCTTTCGTTGTGAGCTGAATCGCCCGCGGGCCCTTGCACCGCCACGCGCGCGGCGAACCCATCGCCCCATTCCAGGCGATGATCGCCGACGCCTTCGCCGGTGATTTGACGCAGGGCGCGTAGTTTTTCCCGGGCGGCCTCCGGCGATTCACCGAGGATCCGCAGCAGCGCGTAGGACATCATGCCCGTACGATGTATACCGGCCGAACAATGGAGAAAGATTTTCGCGTCGGAAGCCAGCGCCGCGCGGGTGGACTGGAAAGCCGTCAGGATTTCCTCGTCTCGAGCCTGTCCGGGAGGCGCGGCACCGGCCAGGGGCAACCAGATCCAGTCCAGACCGGCCTTTTGGGCGGCCGCCCCGATTTGCTCGGCGCCTTCCTTCGCCGAAAGCAGGGTGAAGACGTGGGTGGCCCCGGCGTCTTTCAGATTTTTCATGAGTTTAAGTTTGGGTCGATGACCGATCGCGAGAGCCCCTCCCAGGACGGGCTCCCAGTGAAGTACGGATTCCATTTGAATGCTCGAATGTTCGTTTGTTTTCGTTTTCTGATTAGACGAAAACAAACGAACATCCCGCGCGAAATCGCAACCGGTTAGAGATTTTTTTACGTTCAGCGAATTTTGAAGCTTCGTCGTATCGAGCGCTTCCAGGGCAACATGTAGTCCATGAGCGACCGGCTCCTCCAGGGGAGTATGTAGTCCATGAACGACCGATCGGGCACGTCGCCGGAAATGAAATTCGCGCAATCGGCCAGGAAGGTCCCCGGGTGAGCTTGCGCGCCTTCGATCACCTCGGGAAGATAGTTTTCGTCCAGCAGGAAGCCGCGCCACAGTCGGTAGAGCAGCTCCGCCGAATCGCCCTCGCGGGCCGCCGCGCTGGTTTCAAAGATGGGCGCCCGCGAAAGCTCTTTTTGCGTGACGGGCAGGGGAAAGTCCGGGTTTTTCAAGTTGAGCAGCACGGCGATAATCCAGGCAGCGCGATTGAAATCCTTTTCCAGACGTCGGCCCGACATGGACGGCATTTTCTTTAAGAGTCCTTCCTCCTGAGCTCCCTCGGCGAAATGGTCGATCATCAAAAACGGGCCGCGTTTGACGGACAATCGCGCTTCTCCGTCCAGGGAAGCAATGGACTTCGCAAGGCGACGTTGTTCGGACTCGGCTAGACCGGCGAATTCATAGTCCAGTTCGTCGCTACAAGAAGCCATGGCTTCATCCGTGAGTTCCAGAAGGGATTCAAAGGCCCGGAGATTCGACGTAACCGAGCGCATGCCCTCGTCGCCGCCTGAATCACAGACGCCGACTTCGCCCGCGTCATCGCCGAACATGCGCATGAAAAAAACGTACGAGCCGCCGTCCGAACCGATCAGGTTCGCGCCGCAAAAGGCACCGATCAATTTTAAGAGGACGAGTTCCGAGCGCAGTACGCCCGGTAGATGAAGTTTGGCGCGCGGGGCGGCGGGCTGGAAATTCGCGGGCCAGAAATCAAAGTACTGCTCGCGAGAGCAGACGGGCGCCGCAAGTGATTGCGGCGCTTCGTCGAAGCTCGGCCCCAGTAGATATCGCGCAATCGCGCTCATGGCGGGCCGGCGGGTGTCAGCCGGGGCCCGGATTGGAGAATTGACGGGTCTTCGCGCCGGTTTTATTCAAGAGGCGAAATTCAGTGCGACGATTCATTTTGTCGTACTTGCCGCCCTTGGCGTTTACCAGCGGATGCGTCATGCCCGCGCCCCGGGTCGTGAAGCGCGAGGACTGCAAGCCCTTGCTCACCAGATAGTCGCGCACGGCGTCGGCGCGACGAAGGCTCAAACGGCGATTGTAAGCCGCGGTACCGTGGAGGTCCGTATGGCCGATGATGGAGAAGCGCAATGACGAATTCTCGCGCAGGTAACGCACCAGGGCATCGAGATACTTATAGGAGTCCGGTCGAATGCGAGCGGAGTTGTAATCGAAGTTGATTGCATGCACGTCGAAGCTACCGTCTTTTTTGACGGGCGTCAAGTTCAGGACCAGATTCTTGGCCTTATCGTCGAGGGGGACGACCTTTTCAAAGGGAAGGTAGCCTTTCTTGTTGATATTGATTTTGACCTGCTTGACTTCGGGGCGATAGATCAGCTTGAATTTACCCTGGCTATCGCTGCGCTTGATGATGGCGGCGCGCTGGAATTTACCCGGCGCCCGTTCTACTTTCGCAGAGAGGTTTACCTGCAGGGAAAGGGGCTTGCCGGTCTTCCCGTCTCGCATCTGGAACTGAATGGTTTTGTCCTTCGCGATTTTGGCCGCCATGTAAACGTCGTAGCGTCCATTGCCGCCGCGGCGATTGGAACAAAGATACACGTTCTTACCGACCTTCGAAAAGAACAGGTCGTTCCCCGCGCTGTTGACGGAGGGGCCCATGTTCACGGGCTTTCCATAGACGCCGTTTTTGGCCTTAACGAAGTAGAGATCCCAGCCGCCGTAGCCGCCCGGGCGACGTGACGAAAAATACAGGCCGCCTTTCCTGGGCGCGATAACCGGCGCCAGTTCCATGTAGCCGATGTTGATGGGATCCGGTAGCACTTGCGGGGCAAGAAATTTACCCTGCTTGTAGGTGGCGCGCATGATGCGGGACTTTTTCATATCGCCGAAGGGCCAGGTGACGAAGAACAGTTCGCCGGTCTTTAAGTTAAGGCTGGGCGAACGTTCGTGGTGCATGGTATTGACGGCGCCGGGAAGTTTCATCGGGCGCTTCCACTTACCGTTCTTTTTTACGGTCCAGTACAGGTCGTAGGATACGCGAATTCGCCCGCGCGCGTCCTTGGGCATTTCCTTACTGCCGTCCC
>CAZGYS010000197.1:0-10052 GCA_964530305.1 uncultured Leptospiraceae bacterium | reverse complement strand
GGTCGGGTCTATCGTATAGCTCTTGAGGGTGCCGCCGCCCGCCGCCTCATAGGCGATGGTGACGACCCCCGTGCCGGTGAGGAGTATCTTCGGATGTTCGCCGTCGGCCGCGTCGAAATCAATGGATGATAATTCAGCGCCGATAATTCCGGCGGAGCTGACGCGATACGTCTTTAGTTTGCCCGCGGCCGATGAGTTCGTATAGGCAATGGCGTAGATGTCGCCGGAAACGTGGATGATCTCCGGATTGCGAATAGCCGAGCCGTGGAACTTCACACTGTCGGATCCCTGCTGATTGAGATGCCATACGCCCGCGTAGTTCGCGTTCCAGACATTATTCATGTCCTGCGCGCAAGTACCCGTGCCGCCGTAGTACATATAAATGTAGTCGGCGGCGGAAGAAGCGTCGACGCGCGGGACTTTTACCCAGACGAAGGACGTGCCGGAGGTATTCCAGGTTTCGATTTCATGGGACAGTTGGGTGCCGTCCGAGTCGATAAAGCAGAGGTCGGCGCCGTTTGTTTGGGTGGCGGAATAATCGATGCGCGTGGAATCCAGCTTGATGAGAACGGGAAAATTATCCAGGTTCTCGGCCCGGGTGGAATTGCGGAAAGTTAGTCTGCGTCTGCGCGTCCAGTTCACGTCCCACCAGTCGGCCGGTGGTTCGCTCGTGCCGCCATCGCCTCCGCCGCTATCCGAGCCGCCGGCTACTTGCGTCGTTCCCGCGCCGTTGGAGAGAAGTCCCAGCAATGAGCCTTCGCCCAGCTCCGCGCAGCCGACGCAAAGCAGCAGAAGCAAGGACATAATGCTCCGCGCCCTGAAAGGCGATTTTGTTTCGCCGGGGTTTCTAAAGTTAAGGACCGGAACGTTCATCAGATTCACTCAATGGGACGGCGAAAATAACCCGAAGTCGAAACTATTTCAATCGTTCCTTTTGACTTTCGTGATTTTTTTTCGTCCTTCGCGTCGGTGTGTCGTTTATTCCTTTATACGGTCGTTGGTACCAATCCGGTTTTTGTGAAAATCGATGGAAACGATACCTTGCCTTATTTGAGAGTGGAGCCGGGGCGATGTAGTATTTTAAGTAATTTTCCTTCAAAAGCATTGCGAACCGCGCGGCCTCCCTATTTATTCGAATCATGCAGGGCGATTGCATTAAATTCATCGCGCCCGTTTCCCGGGAGCTCTTCGACGAATACGCCGCGGCGGAACGTTACTACCGGGAAGCTCCGGCCTACAGCCTGGTCTTACTGCGTGATTTCGCCTATCGCCTGGCGGGATTGGTAAATGACCGCATCGGCGTCGGTAATCACGGAAACTTGAATGACCGGATTAACGCACGGGGCTTCAAGGAAGCGGTGCCGGAAAACATGCGGGAGCGCCTGAATTTTCTGCGCTTGAACGGCAATATCGGCGCCCATCCGTCGGAATTTCGCAAGAGTCCGGAGGACTTCATCGCCCTGGCGCTGGAATCCCTGCGCGGCGCCCATGAACTGGCCGTCTGGTATCGCGGGGAATTCGCGGCCGCGGGCGCGTCTTCCAACCCGGAAAAAGAGCCGGATCCCACGCCGTTTCAAGCGCCCGATGAACACGTGGGGGACCTCCATCGCGCGGCGATCATGGACGGAGACGCGGCGGCTTGCTATCGCGTGGGTCTGGCGCTGCTGGAGCGAGGGCGCGTTCGCCTGGAAAAGAACAAACTGGAGAGTCGCCGGGGCGAAACTCGGCGGGACGGACGCGCGTTCGTTTTCGTGCCTGATGATTTTCGGGACGCGGCTTACTGGTTTCGCAAGGCGAATCGCGACCATGACGGACAGAGCGGCGGGCACGCGGGGGCGCGTTATCAGTTGGGTCTTTTACACTTGAGCGGGCTGGGTGTGCCCCGGGACGATCAAGAAGGCGAAGCCCTGATACACGGCGCGGCCGAGGAGGGCCACGCCGATGCTCTCTCGCGCATGGGCGGGTTTTATTATCACGGTTCCACGCTTTTTGCGCGAGACTACGCGAAGGCCTTCGCGTATTTCGAGCGCGCCGCCGCGGAGGAACATCCGGGAGCCCTGACGGCGCTCACGCGCATGTACAAGGAAGGCCAGGGCGTTGAGCGGGATTTGATTCGGGCTTTCGAGTTCGCCGAGCGAGCGGCGCAAGCGGGTTTTCCGTCCGCGCGATACAGTCTGGGGCTTTTGTATCTGGAGGGTCGAGGCGTGAAGCGCAATGGGCGTAAGGCCCTGGAATGGTTTCGCCTGGCGGCCATGGACGGCAATGACGCGGCCGCCCTGGCGGTGTATCATTTAATTCAAGACGCGGGAGCCGGGCTGGGGGATTCGGCGCAACCAGGCGAAGCCCCGCGCTGGTTACTGCGGTCTTTGCGCGGCGGCAACGCGGGGGCCGCCCGTGAAATCGCCCTGCGACGCGCCGAGGGAAGCGTCCCCGATCATTTTCGCGTCGTGAAGTATTATCTCAAGGCGCTTGAGTTCGGCCCCGACGACGAACTACGGGAAAAAATCCGCGCGGAGTTGCCTCCGGCCGTGCGTCGCATGCGTGAAGCGATCTTGCGGGGCGGCTTGAGCGAAGCGCGCTTTCATGCATGCACGCTATTGGCCGCGCGCTTCGACGAAAATGGCTTCCCGGTACGCGAAGGGCTTTTGTAGGAGACGCGAAAGGCTTGAATCACGTGAAATCTTAAATCACGCGAAAGGCTTTCAGGTTTTTGTACATCACCCGGATGGAAACCAGGAAGATGCCGGCGGTGGGAATGGCGATGATGAGCCCCGCCGGCCCCAGCAACTGGCTGGCGGCGATGAGCGCGAGCACGGAGATCAACGGGTGAATCTGCACCGAGCGCGAAAGAACGACCGGTTGGGTGAAAAAATTATCCACGGCCTGCGCGACCAGAAAGACCGCCAGGACGCC
Organism: uncultured Leptospiraceae bacterium; assembly: GCA_964530305.1. Lineage (GTDB taxonomy): Bacteria > Spirochaetota > Leptospiria > Leptospirales > Leptonemataceae > CAZGYS01. The sequence continues at coordinate 7,139 of CAZGYS010000197.1, read as the reverse complement.
CAGAACCGGGACCGTACTGATGCTGGCCATGAGCATGCCCAGGCCGAAACCAATCAGGGGGCCAAGATAGGGCACGATGTTCAAGGAGGCCGCCAGTAATCCGATGAGAATGGCGAAGGGCAGGTCCAGGAAATACAGGCCCACGCAAAGAATAACCGATAGAATGCTCCACTGGATCATCAGCCCCTTCAGATAAGAAACAATCTGCGCCCGGACTTTGTCCACAAGCAGGAGCGTCATCTCGAAGTAGCGATTGGGAACCATGCGCATCAGGTTGTTGTAAATAGCCGTGCCCTGTAGCAGCAAAATGAAGGTCATAATGGGCGTGATCAGCAGGGCCGTGATTATATCGGGAATCGCCTCAAGCAGGTAAGACGGAATCTTTCGCAGGGACGCTTCCACTGAAGTCGTAATACGTGTGATGTCGTCGCCGACCACGTCGCGAATCGTCCACAGCCAGCTTCCGAAGGTTTTCTGAAAGCGCGCGCGATAGAGGTCGTAGTCCCGTTCGATGGCCTGGTATTCCTCGACGATGGGCGGGCGAGCCAGCATGTACAGGCCCACGGCGATGGCCACGACCAGCGGAACGGTAATGCTCACGGCCGCCCAGCGGGGCAGCCCCAACCTTTCGCCGTAATCGATGATTGGATTCAGGGCGAAATACAGGACCATGGAGATGCCGATGGGCACGGTCAGCAACCAGGCGCCGTACATCATCATGCCGATAAACGCCAACACCAGCGCGAAAAACAGGATGCGGACGACTATGGTCGAAAGGTCGGACTTAATCAAATTCATCTCGGGCCGGGTCCTGCTCTGTTTATCGACCCTCTCCGTAGGAGATCCTACAAGTGGGAGCCCATTTTTTGCCGTTCCGGGGCGTTCTATGGGGCGGCTTGTCGGAGTTCCGACAGAAAGGGGAGCAGATCGCGGATGTCGTGGAGCATGCCCAGGGGCGATTCCGCTTGCAAGGCCTCCTCGGTATGGGCCCCGAAGCTGACCGCCAGGCCCGGACAGCCGGCCGCCGCGGCCATCCGCAAATCATGCGTAGTATCTCCTACAACCAGGGCTTGGTCCGGTAGGAGTTCCAGTTCGGACAGGATGTGCAGGACCATGCCCGGAGCCGGTTTAGGGCCGGATTCGTCGGAGCAGCGCGTAACTTGAAAGAAATGCTCCGAATCAGTGATGCGCAGGACGCGATCCAGGCCGACGCGATTCTTGCCCGTGGCAATGGCCAGGAGCGTGCCCTCGTCACGAAGGTGCTCCAGGCAATCCCGGGCGCCTGGAAAAAGTTCGAGTTCGTTGACCCGGGTCAGGTAGTATTCGCGATAGGCGGCCACGAATTCGGCGGTCCGTTCCGGCGAAAGCCCGCCGAAGAGGTAGTTCATGGCTCCGGGCAGGTCCATGCCGATGGTGTAGCGGATTTTCTCGTCCGGGGGAATCGCCAGGTCGATCCGGCGGGCCGCGACCTTAAAACAGTCCACGATCAAATCGATGGAATCACAAAGGGTTCCGTCCCAATCGAAGATGATGACCCGGGGTGTGTATGTTTTCATCGTCCACCGGCCGGTATGTAAAAAATGTATTGATCTATTCCGCTCATCAAATCCTAAATTGTTCCAGCAGGTTTACAGGGCTATGCATTCTCTTAATCGGGAGGCGAACCCTTCGGTCAAAGCGTGGCAACATTTAATCTAGAAGAAATTAAGGCTAAAATCTCGGAGGAGCATCAGATCCGTCTGAGATCCTACGCCATGCTCGATAGTACCGAGGATGCCATGAAGAATATTCTTCTGGCCATGCTTGAATACTACGGAAAGCCCGAGCTGATGGAGGCCATTTACACGGCGGTGAAGGAGCTGGCCATCAACGCCGTGAAGGCCAACATGAAGCGCGTGGTCTTCCAGCAAAATCGCCTGGATATTAATAAGCCGGAAGACGCCGACCAGGGGCATCAGTTGTTCAAACAGCGCCTGGAAAGCAGCGGCCGGAACATGGCTGAATTCGCCCGCGAGGCCCGGGAAATGGGGTATTCCGTCCTGCTGGATTTCATCCCCGAGAAGGACTGCCTGCTCATTGAGATTCGCAACAATGCCTTGATTTCGCGGGACGAAAATACCCGTCTGCGCAGCAAGCTGGCCAAGTCCATGACCTATGAGGACATCGCCCAATTCTACATGGATTTCGCGGACAATACCGAGGGCGCCGGACTCGGCATGACCATGATCACCGTTATGCTGCGCCAGAACGAAATCGACCCCCACTGCTTCACCATCTTTAATGACGACATCTACACCATTGCCCGGTTGGAAGTTCCCATGAGCCCGGACTACGTGCCCCGTCGCCGTCGCTACAAGCGCTCCCTGGGCGGCATGTAAGCCCGAAAAATTCAATTTTCACTTGCCCTGCCCCCGTGTACTTCCTATATTAACCCCACCCCATGAGGGGTAGGGTTGTCTCGGTATGGGGCGGCTCATACCAGGACTGGTAGAAGAGGGAAGCATGGAAATCTGGGAAAAAATTGAGGCGGATAAACTCGCCGCCGCGCCCGAGAACATTACCCTGGAAATTCAGGGCATGAGTTGCGCGGCGTGCGCCCGTAGCGTCGAAAAGGCTCTGAATGAGGCGCCCGGCGTGGCGGAAGCTTTCGTGAATTTCGCCACCGAAAAGGCTTCCGTAGTACCTGCTACCGCGGATATTGATGTAGAAGCTCTTTCCGAGGCGGTTCGTAAGGCCGGCTATGGGGCCGCCGCACCCGGCTCGAATCGGCCCGCCGACGGAACCGCCTCCGACACAACACTCCCGGGGGGAGCCACGTCGGACTCGCAAGCCCTGTCGGAGGAACGACGCGCGGCCGAGCCTCTCCGTCGCAAGGCCCGGGATTTATTGCTGGCGGCGATTTTCACGGTGCCCCTGGGAATATTGACCGTGGGCGCCATGCTGGGCATGCCCCTGCCCGGGGCGATAGCTCCCGGGACCGAGCCGTTGCGATTCGGCCTACTCCAGGTAATCTTGCTCCTGCCTATTCTCTACGCGGGCCGCGGATTCTTTACGTCGGGGCTACGGGCCTTCGCGCGCATGCGGCCCAACATGGATTCGCTCATCGCGCTGGGAACCCTGGCCGCGCTGGCCTACTCCGTCTACGGACTGGTTCTCATTTATCAGGGCAATGGAGCGCAGGTTCAGCAGCTCTACATCAAGTCCGCGGCCTTCATCCTGGCGCTGGTATTGCTGGGAAAATATCTGGAGGCCCGCGCGAAGTACCGCGCCACGGGAGCCGTTCGCGCGCTTTTGAAACTCGTGCCGGAAACGGCGACCCGTGTTCAGGGCGCGGACTTGCGCGAAATCGCCGTGAGCGAAATTCAAAAGGGAGATGTCCTGCTCATTCGTCCCGGCGCCCGCGTTCCCGTAGACGGAGTGTTGATTCAGGGAGCGACCCACGTCGACGAATCCATGCTGACCGGCGAAAGCCTGCCCGCTGAAAAAGGCGAAGGCGATGCGCTCACCGGCGGAACCGTGAACGGCACCGGCTCCGTGCGCATGCGCGTGACCCGGGTCGGGCGCGAAACTACCCTGGCCCGGGTCATCAAACTCGTGGAGGATGCCCAGGCAACCCGGGCCCCCATGGCGTCCCTGGCCGATCGCGTTTCGGCCTGGTTCGTTCCCGCTGTTATCATCATTGCCGGCCTCTCGGCCCTGGGCTGGTTCATCGCCGGTCGGCCGCTGGACTTCGTGCTGACGATTTTTATTTCGGTGTTGATCATCGCCTGTCCCTGCGCGCTGGGTCTCGCCGTGCCCGCCGCCATCATGACCGGCACCGGTCGCGGCGCGGGCATGGGGATTTTGATTCGTAACGCCGCCGCCCTCGAAATCGCGAACCAGGCGGACGTGATCCTCTTCGACAAGACGGGTACCCTGACCCGGGGACGCCCGGCGTTGACCGACTACCGCGGGTTGGACGGACGTCCGCGCGGGGAGCATCTTGAAATCGCCGCGGCGATGGAGTCCAATTCCGAGCATCCCCTGGCTCACGCCGTCCTTGCGGCCGCTCGCGAAGAGGGCGTAACCTTTAAGCCGGCCGCGAAGGCCCGCGCCTTGCCCGGCATGGGCATCGCGGGCAGGCATGACGGGCGCGAAATCGCCCTGGGCAAAGAGGACATCTTAACCAACGTGTCCAATGACGAGCGTCGCGAACAGGCCCTGGAGGCGGGGCGAGTTTTCTCCGGAGCGGGTGCTACCGCGATTTTCATGGCGATTGACGGCGAACCGGCCGCGGTCTTCGCCGTGTCGGATACGGTTAAACCGGATGCGCGCGAAACCGTCCAACGTCTGCGTGAACTGGGCATGGAGCCCGTGATGGTTACGGGGGACGGGCCCGAAGCGGCCGGTGCCGTCGCCGCGCAAGCCGGCATCGAAACGGTCCTGTCCCGCGTTTCGCCCGAAGGCAAGGCCCGGGAAGTGGAGAAACTTCGCTCCGAGGGACGCGTCGTCGCCATGGTGGGCGACGGCATCAATGACGCGCCGTCGCTGGCCGCGGCGGATCTGGGCATGGTCATGTCGACGGGCAGCGACGCGGCCCTGGAGTCGGGAGACATCGTGCTCGTGGGCGGAGAGCTGAAGGGCGCGGTCCGAGCCGTAAGTTTAAGTCGCGCCACGGCGAACGTGATTCGGCAAAATCTTTTCTGGGCTTTCTTTTATAATGTGCTCTTTATCCCCGTGGCGGCGGGAGCACTGGCCTTGTTCGGCGGACCGTTGCTCAAGCCGGTCTTCGCCGCGGCGGCCATGGCGTTCAGTTCGGTATCCGTTTTATTGAACGCCCTGCGTCTGCGAACCCTGAAAATCGAGAGGTGAAAACATGTTGCCCGAGGTAAAAGCAACGGCTCTGCAAAAACTCAAGACGGCCCAGGGACAACTGGCGGGCGTACTTAAAATGGTCGAGGACGAACGCTACTGCGTGGACATCTCCAAGCAACTGCTGGCCATCCAGGCGCTGATCAAAAAAGCGAACAATGAAGTTCTGCGTGGTCATATTAAGACCTGCGTCGTGGACGCCGTCCAGAACGGCGAAGGCGAAGAGAAGATCAGCGAAATCTTCGAGTTGATCGAGAAATACGGAAAGGGCTGACTCCCTATCTTCGCAGGTACTGGCTCAAGCGCGCGACGACCTGGGGTGGAATCTCGTGGGCGCCGTCGAAGGAAACGAATTCGCCGGTGAGGCCGCCTTCGCGCAGGAGCTGTTCCAGATTACGCGCCGCCTGAAAATCCAGCAAGGGGTCCGAGGTGCCGTGACTCTGAAAAAACTGCATGCCGCCGCGCTTCGACGCCAGGGAACGCCAGGTTGCCTCGTCGATGAGGCTGCCCGATAAAATGGCCAGGCCAGCGGGGGATTCGTCGGCGTGCAGGGTCATGTCCGTGGCCAGCATGGCCCCCTGGCTGAAGCCGCCCAGGGTTGTACGCGAAAGGGGCTTGCCGATGGCTTTCAGCATGGCGCTCACTTTCGCGCGCAGCTCGTCGACGCCTTCCGGAACGAAGCCCGACAAGTCGCGGTGGGTGCCCCGGGCCATGGCATAGTCCAGCGCCTTTTGATCGATGGGCCACCAGGCGCGGCCCTGAAAGCCGGGCATGCCCACCATGCCGGCCATGGGCGCCAGATCCAGGATGCCGTTGGGGAAATACCAGTTCGTGCCGGCCGGAACCTTTACGGCCTGGGCCAGGCCCGCCAGGTCCGCGCTGTTCGCGCCGAAGCCGTGGAACATTACGATGGCGGGCCCTTCGGGATCACCCGGAATTTCGATAACGTCGATTTCGCCGTACTTCTTGTGTTGCATGTCGGGTCGAGTTTCGCGCGGGCCGGCCCGACGTCAAGCCGGCTCGCGTCGTGCTTCACGGGCCCTTAACGCGTCATTTTACTCCGTCGGGCGTCATGCGAATCTTGAACGTTCCGATTTTTACGACTTCCTTTTTGTCCTTGAGCCGCAGGGTGACGACCTTCTTGACCTGATTGGGTTTGCCGTAGTTCAAAAACAGGGTCATCTGAACGGTAGTCGCGCCGGCCAGGATTTGCTGGCGATTGCCGTAGTAGTTTACGCGGACCGTGTATTCGCCCGCTTTCGCCTGCTTGACCATGTAGACCTCGGGACCGTAACCCCGGGTAAAGTCCTGGGACATGCGTCCGCCCTGGTAGGTCAGCTTGTGGCCGTAGTAGCACTTTTCCTTATTGGGATCCGTGACCCAGAGATCCATGTCGGTGAGGTCCGCGTCCCAATTCAAGACGACGCGAATGTCCACCGGCATGGCGTGAATCAAACGCTTATCCATGCGTCCGGTGTTCAGGCTCGGGAAGCGCGAAATGATGCTGTTCATTTCAGTCAGGGCAATCAGCTCGATGTCGGGAAAGCGACCGTCCCACTTGCGACTGGCCACGGTGTAGAGCAGGTCGACGGCTTTTTGATTGTTGCCGGCTGATGAATGCACCAGGCCCAGGTCGCGATAGCTCTGGGGTTCCTCGGGACGCATTTTCAAGACTTCGTCGAAGACGAAAATCGCCAGGCGATAATACTCCAATTGCGAAAGGCGATGCCCCAGGATACGCAGCAACTGATGGTTCTGAAGTTCCATCTCGGCGATGTTCGACAGCACCCGCAACGCCAGGTCCTTCCGTCCGCGCTCGATGAACAGATCCGCCACGTCCAGGAAGAAGGCCGAGCTGCGCGCGTACTTTTTACGTTGCTTCATGTATTCGTCGTAGAGCTCGGACGTGGATACCTTGCGCAGCACGCGAAGATAGGGCGTGTCGGGTTTCCACTTTTGAAGCGTAACGCCGGAGGTGGGTTTGCCGCCCTTGGCCTTGTCTTTCTTGGCGCGATTCGGGGGCGGGCGACGCCGAGGCTCCCGTCTGGGAACGCCGGCGGTGGCCGGGCGCGGTCGGTCGTCGGCGATGGAGCGAGTCGGCTCGTCGTTGCGACGACGTTCCGCGCTTTTCTTCAGGGGCTTGGGCGCGGGGCGATCGCGCTTATCGAATTTCGTATCGTACCAGTGGCGCAGTTTGTTGAAGCGAACCACCACGGTTTCGATATGAGCAACGCGCTTGCGTTTTTTCGTTTCGCGAATCTTACTGAGCGCGGCGTAGTATTCCTTAC
>CAZGYS010000196.1:0-10106 GCA_964530305.1 uncultured Leptospiraceae bacterium | reverse complement strand
GCCGCCGGCGTCGTCGTCTTCCGCCGCCGTGGCCGCCTCGGCAATCGACGGGTAGGCAAAGGTGATGTCGTCGAAGTGGAAGCCTTCGCGGATCGTCGGCATCTGCTGCGCCTCGTCCGCATCGCGAACCTCGGGCTCGACGTTGCCATGGCCCACCAGCGGCTGGAGGATCATGGACGTGAGGAAATAGTCGGCGTCCTGCTTCTCCTTCAACGCCAGCACCTGATCATGCTTGTCCCGTAGAATCGCATGGGCTCGCCGCCTGTCGCTTTCGATCAATCCGGAAAAGATCAGTATCAAGAGCGCCGCCCCGGTGAACGACATGAGAAAGTTCAGGGGACCCAGGCGCTCCGGTATTGTATTGGCAGGCAGGTGACCGGATTCCTCGATTATGTACAGGATCAGAATTTCCACGATTCCGGTGATCATCAACCACAGGGACGCGCGACCACTGGTAAAGGTATAGGCCGCCACGGGCACGAGCCCGATGATCCACACCAGGCCCTGCGCGCGAGTGCCGCCCTGCACGATGGACATGACGAAACAGAAGATGGTGGCGGAATAACTGACGAAGAGGCCCAGGGTTTCGACCTTGACGCGTCCCATGAGCACCCACCAGCCCGTGACCGGTATGGCCCAGAGAGCGTAGAGCAATACGCCGACGCCCGTTTCCCAGTACAGATTCTGCGCGAAATAAAAGATGTAGGCGACGGTCCAGAAGAGCGTGTACCAGAAAAGCGTTCGGGCCCGGCTGTATTCCTCGGGCTGGGCGCGAAAGCGCGCGATGAAGTAGCCGGGCGCGCGCTCAATAAGGCGCATCAAGCGCGCGTGAAAATTCGACTCAAGGTATCGGGCCCAGGCGGTGTTCATCCGGCTCACATGAAATTGGAAACGGAGTTATTAAAAAAATCAACTGAAATCGCCGGGGCGATTAAGGGAAAATTTGAGCAATTTTCACGCTCTTGCGCGAGCAAATGGTCTAGGCGATGTTCTCAAACTTGAAGGCCGTATTTCCCTCAAAGGGATCCGTGCGAAAGAAATACTTCTTGGCTCGCGACCAGAGATTGTTGTAAATTTCCGATGTAATCAGAATATTCATGTTGGTCGGATTGGTATAGGCCATGTGGGCGCTCAAGTTCAGGGCTTCCGAGTAGAGTTCACCCTTATTTTCCCGATACACCGTACGGCCGGCGGCGATGCCCGTGCTCACGCAAAGCCGCTCCGTAAGATGTTCAATGGAGAGGTTGATCATGTTCATGGCCGCGCGAATCTCGATGGCCGACAGAGTGGCCTGCACGTGGCCGTCTCCGATAAACGCGAAGAAGCAACCGTCGTCCTTGCGCGTCCACAGATTGCCGCCGAAGCGAGGCGGAATTTCCACGATCTTGTTCATGACCACGTTGCGAATCTCGCCCAGTTGGCGTTCATCCATGGAGGCTTCCACCGCCGGCGGTATGAACATGTGGACGAATACGTAAATGACGTAATAGGTCTCGCCTTCATTCAAGACGGACTGCTTATCGGGAAGAATACCACGCGAGAGCATGCCCCGATCCTGTTCCACCTGCTCGTCCTTCAAGAAGGAGCGAATGCGCTGGTTGATCTTCAGGAACTCCGGGCGATGGGCCAGGGTATTGGAATCATCTTCTGCCAGCGATCCGCTTCGAGCAGCGCGCGCATAATGATGCTGGGCAAGTGCCCGAGTTTGATATTGCGCTTGGAAATGAAATCCACGGCGCCCATGCGCAGGACTTCCACGATGAAACGTTCGGATGAATCCGAGGCGACGACCATGGTGGGAATGCGCTTGTTTACCAGGGCTTCCAGGAATTCGAAGAAATTCATATCATCCAGGCGACTCTCGGTCATGACGAGATCACAGGAGTTTACGTTTACGAATTCCAGGGCGGGCGTGGCCGACGTGAAAAACTTCACCCGGACGTTGCGAAATTCCGATTCCAGCAAATTGCGATAGTATTCCTGGATGGCCAGGTCCGAATCAACGATGACGATTTCCATGGGTTAAACCGGATTGTAGAGATAAACCTTCTGGTTGGAATATTCGCCGGCGGGCGCGAAGGCCGCACGCACTTCAGTGCGCAGGGACTGATAAACCGAATCCGTAATGGCGACACTGTTGGGGCTGGCGCAATTTTTTTCAATGTCCATGGCCATCTTCAGGTCCGGACTGAGAATCTTGCTGATATCGGTCTTGTAGACGGCGGTTCCGAAGTGCATGCCGACGCGCAGTTTGATGTCGGTTTCCGGCCGCAACTCATTCTGAGAAATATTAAATATGGGCAGATAGGAAATAATCTGAATCATGGAGATGACGGAGAGATTCGTGCTGCCCTCCCCGTAAAACGCGGCGATGCCGCCGTCTCCATACCAGGACCAGACGCGACCATTGCGCTTTTCCACGTGATCGTAGATATACTTACGAAGACGGGCCATGGTGACTTCCACGTCTTCCTTGATGTTGGTCTTGATGAGATTGGAGCTGGCGACGATGTCGATGCTGGCGAAGCTGTGGTGGTATTCCTGCCCCTCCTTCATGAAGCCCCAGTCCGCCGTACGGGCCTGGCTCTGGTCTCGTTGAAAGCGGGCGCCTTCCCGATCATAGACCCAATTGTGTTCTTTTAATAACTGTAGCAGGGCCGGAGTGCCCTTCAGGTTGATGATGCCGCCGGTGGCGCCTTGCCCCTCCCGGGAGAGCATGTAGGCTACGAACTCCAGCAGACGCTCATCGGTGTTGAAGTAATCGATGACGCAGGTAGCCGCGACCTGGCGGGGAATGACGATTTTGTCTCCGTAACCTGAGACGGCGGCGACGCTGAACTTGGGGTCTACATCACGCCCCAGGTGGTTGATTTGCTCCGTCAGGAGGGAGCCGTGGAGAATTTCGTGCAGTAATTTTCTGACTTTCTTCATTCGGAGATCCGCGGCGCGGCGCGAGCCAAGCGCATACTCTCGCGGTCCAGGGACGCCTGTCAAACGCAAAACAAATGATTTTGTAACAGCGGAAACAAGCAGCGCCGCATTGTCGAACGAAGAATTGAGAGAGACGAGCAATCCAGCCGCCCAAGGGAGAACGCCCGAGTGACAGCGCTAAACGAGGACCCAATTGCAAAAGGGCGTAGCCCGAGTTGCAATTGGTAAGAGATCTAGCTGCCAAAGGGCGGAGCCTGAGTGGCAGCGCTAAACAGAGACCCCGATTGCAAAAGCGCGGAGCGCGAGTTGCAAACGGCAGGAAATCTAGCTGCCATAGGGCGGAGCCCGAATGGCAGCGCTAAATAGTGGAGACTACCGGGATCGAACCGGTGACCTTCTGAATGCAAATCAGATGCTCTCCCAGCTGAGCTAAGTCCCCTTAAACTTCCGGCTCATCGGGAAACTCCCGCGACCGGTCTGGAAAATTCTCGAAGCAATGCGTCGAGCCTGCCAATCTCGTAGACGGGCTCATTTCGTAAAGCAAAATTCCCGTCGGGAAAGCTCGTAAATCCAAGAATAGCATTGGGTTTCCGATAATGGAACAAAGAGCTAGAATACTGCTTTACCGGGCATGGAGGCGCTGAAAAGTCTTCCACAGGATAACAAGAAATGGCAAAAGCCGCTAAGAAAAAGACGCCGGCGAAAAAAGCGGCGCCGAAGAAGAAGGTCACCAAGAAGGCCGCCCCCAAAAAGAAAACCACCGCCTCGAAAGCGACTCCGGTACGCAAGACTCCGGCCGCCAAAAAAGCGCCCGCGAAGAAAACCAGCGCCGCCGCTCCTCGCAAGACCGCGGCCGGCTCCAAAAAGAAAGGCCTGCTCTCGGCGAAGGAACTCCAATCGCGCCTGGTCGACATTCTGAATGGTCGCCCTTCGGACGCGGAGTTGTTTCATGAATGCGCTCTGCTGGTCAAGGGAGCGATTGGTGCTTCCTATATTAACTTTTATATGGGCGATGGTTCCGGTGATCCGCGCCTCATCGCCGCGCACGAACGCGACCTGAGTTTTTATGTAACCCTGGCCGAGGAAAAAGAGCAGCCCGACTTTCGCCTGGACTTGAAGAAAGCGGCACCGGCTCTCAAGGACGAACCCGTGTTGGCGGCGAATCCGGAGAACGTTCCCCTCTACGGCATCGATGAGAATCGCCTGGCGTATCTGGAAGAAATTCGCGCGAATTCCGTCATACTCTACCCTTTCTCCGCGCCCGACGGGTCGCCTCTGGGCATCGCCGTTGTGGCCGTCCAGGAGCCTCAACCTCCCTATATCGAAGGCGACATTTCGACCGCCGAGCCCGCGGTGCGACCGCTGGACGCGGTGCTGCTGCGCCGGGGGTTGCATGCCGGTCGCGCGGCATTGAGTTCCCTGGAGAAGAACAAAGCCCGCGAAATGCGCGGCCTGGGCAAGGAACTGGAAGAAGCCCGCGCCGACCTGGAGAAATCTCGCGGCGAACACGAAACGGCCCTCCAGGACCGGGACCAATCCCACGCTACCGCTCTGGCGGCCCTGAAACAAAGCTCCGAAAATGAACTCCGGAACGTTCGCGCCGAGCATGAAAGCCGATTGCGCGAAAAGGACGAACAACATCGCGTCGATCTGGAAAATCGCCTGCGCGAAGAGAAAGCGATTCTTGAAGAGGAACTCCGCCGCTCCCGGGAGAGCGCCGGTGCCGCCGAACGGGAAAAGGATGAGCTGGCTGAAAAGACGCGCCGCGAAGCCGAGGACAAACAGGCCGAGCACGAACTGGAACTGGAGAGCTTGCGCGAAGAGCATGCTCGCGCGCTACGAAGCGCGGAGGAAGGTTTCAGCGCGAAGGAAAGCGAACTTCGCCAAAACAGCGCCCGCGCGGACGAACTGCGTGAGCAAGCCATCGCGGAGCTGAACGAAAAGCACGAAGCCGCTCTGCGTGAACGAACCGAGGAACTGGAAACCCGCAATCGCGAACAGTCGCAAGAGTATGAACGCCTCAAGCGCGAACAAGCCGAGGAGCACGCGCGCGCCGCGCAAAAGCAGGCCGAGGAAAACGAACTCCTGTTCCAGGAGCAGGCGAAAGAGCATGAACAACTCAAGCAAGAGTACGCCCGCTTCAAGCAAGAACAGACGGAAAAACAAGAAAGCAGCGCCCGGGAACAGGCCGAAAAACACGAACGTATCGCGCGGGAAAAATCGGAGGAATACGAACGGAAGACCGCCGAACAGGCTGAAAAAATTGAACGCCTGACCCGCGAAAAAACGGAAACGCTGGAGAACGCCAATCGCGATAAGAACGAACAGCGGGATCGCCTCACCCGAGAACTGAATCAGCGCCACGAGCAAGCGGTAAACGAACAAACGGAAGCTCATGAACGCACCCTCGCCGAACTGAAAAGCAAACACGCCGCCGAATTGCAAGCGGTGGAAGATCGCAATCGCGACAAGATCAAGGAACTCGAAGACTATCAGGAACTGGCCGAAAGCGAAATCAAGGAGACCTCCGAAAAGTCGGCCCGGGAAAAGCAGGAAGCCGTGGCCGTGGTCAAGGCCGAGTTCGAACGCCTGGTGGCCGAACTCAAGGAGAAGCGGGACCGAGCTCGTCGCGAGCTGGAGGAATTCAAGAGCCGTTCCGAAAAGGAAACCGGGGATTTACGCGCTCGCCTGAAGGCCGAGAAGGAAGAAGCCCTCAAGAACGAACGCCAGGAGCACGAACAGGCCCTGAATAAATTGCGCACTTCTCACGGCCAGACCCTGGAGAATCGCGGGCGCGAAAACGAACAAGCCCTGTCCGAACTGCGGGCACGTCACTCCGCGGACCGCAAGGAACTGGAGCAGAAGCACGAAAACGAACTACTCCAGGCCATGGAAAGCCAGGAGCGGGAAACCGCGACGCGGGATCAACGTATCTCCGAACTCCAGGCAAAACTACGCGAAGAGGAAGCCGGCCGGGAAAGGCTTGTAGCGGGCTCGGATGAAAAGGCCCGCGGCTACGAAAACCAAATCGCCCAACTGAAATCCGCCCATGAAGAGCAGACCGGAGGCTTGCGCAAAGAGCACGCCCAGGCCCTGCAGGAACTTCGTCAGGCCGAGGAAAATAAACAGCGGGAAGAGCGCAAACAACTTCAGGACGAAATCGCCGGACTGCGCACCAACCTGGAAGACGAACGCCGCACTGCCCGGGGCTCCTCGGATAAGATGACGGCGGAAATCGCCGACTTGAAAACACGTCTGGAAAATTCCGAAACGGCGGACCGGGACAAGGCTCGTCGCCTGGAAGAGGACGCGCGCTCGCTGGCGGAACTCAAGGGTCGCTTGTCGGACGCAAGCACGGGTTTCGCGCAGCGCGAAAAAGAACTCAAAACCCAGGTTCATGAATGGACCGAAAAATTCAACGCCAAGAAGGCCCAGCGAGATAAGGAAAAGCACGATAACGAGGAAAAGATTCGCAATCTCTCCTCCGACCTGTCCGAGGCCCGCAAGACCATCGACGAATACAAGAACTCCCTGGAGGAAAGCCGCAACGGTTTCGCGCGGCAGATTGCTTCCAATGAGGAGAAACTGAACGAAGTCAAGGCCACCCTGGAATCGGAACGCCTGGAAGCGGCCGAGACCCGCAAGAATCTCCGAGCCGAAATCGAAGGCGCCGCGAAGAACCTGGAGCAAAAGGAAACCGATTATCTCGGTCGTATTCATGCCCTGAACGATACCCTGAGCTCCAAAACCAGGGAACTGGAACGGCTCACCGCTCATCTGCCCGAACTTGAAGAGCAGGTGCAGGACCTCACGGCGCGCCACGAAAGCGAAAAACAACGCGCCGACAATCTGCAGCAGCGTCTGGATAATCTGACCCGGGAAAAAACCGGGCTGGAGGAAAAAATCGAACGCGTGGAGCGAGAATTCGGCCAGGAACGCAATCGCCTGCAGGACGAATACCGCAAGAAAGAAGAAGAGCTTCAGCAAGAAATCAAACTGGGCGAAGACGTCCTGAGCGAGACCTCCGAGAAACTCAAGACCGTCGAGAATCGCAATGTCTCCATCCAGCGGGAACTGGACGCGTCCCGGGATCGAGTGGAGAACCTGGAGATGCGCCTGGAGCAAGCCGGGAAACTGGAGAAGGATCTGCGCGGCGAAATCGCGGATCGCACGCGGGTCGAGGGCGAACTCAAAAGCGAAGGCGAACGCCTGAACAATCGTATCAGCGAACAAAGCGCCAACCTGGAACAAGCTCGAGAGACGGAAAAAGAACTCAAAAATCAAATCGGTATCCATCGCGAAAGCCAGGCCCGCCTGGAGCAGGCCATCGCCTCGGTGGAAGCGGAGAAGCATCGCCTCAAGACGGACCTCACCGCCCGGGGCGAATCCATCGACAAACTCAAGGCCGCCGCGGCCGAGGACGGCGAAACCATCGCCTCCTTGAAGTACGAAGTGGCGGAAGCTCAAATTCGCGAAAAGAAAATCACCGAGGAACTCAATGTATCCCGCGTGCGCTAAATGGGCTCCCGGGAAACGGGCAATCTCATCGCCGAGCTGACGTCGGCCATCAGTAATATTTCCGGCCTGCCGGACAAACTGACCTTCATCCGGGACAACATGAACCTGGGCGTCCCCATGGACCGGATCATGCTCTACAGTATCCTGGACGAAGAGCATCTGAAATTCGAGCACGGTTTCTGGGGCGAAGACTCCTTGAGCACGCTGAACAATCTTCGCGTACCCATGCGGGAAACGGTTTTCGGACAATGCATCGCCTCGGGCAAGACCAGCATCCTGCACGCCACGGCGCGCATGACCGATCCGGATTTGCCGGCGGCCCTGCTGGAAAACGTGGTGAACGAAACCGGCAAGCAGGCCGACAGCATGAAGACTTTCGTGCTCGTACCCCTGCGCGAAGCCGACGGCGTCATCGGACTGTTGACGGCCGCCGTGGAAAGCGCGGCCGAGCCTCCGGAAGAACGCGTGCTGTTGTTGAATCAGGTTTCGCCCTTGATTGCCGCGGCGCTGCGCTTCGAGCAAAACCAGGACGAACTGGGTCGCTATCGCAAGGCGCGCAAGTACGCCGATCAGGTGAACTCTTACCTGGAACGACGCTTCCTGGAATCGACACACAAAATTAAGCGAATTGCCAAGGAGCTGGCTCCGAAGGATCCCGAATCGCCGGAAGAGAAGGAAAAGAAACGCCTGGCCAAGGGCATCCTGGCCGAGACGCGTTCCTTCACTACCCTGCCCATTCCCGGCACGTCCGAGAACGGACGTTCGCCCGAGGAATTCGGCAAGTGGCTGGGAGAGCTGGGCAAGCGCGCCGGCGAAAGCATGGGCGTCCAGTTCCAACTGGAAATGGAGCCCAGTGTAAGCGATTTACTTTACAAGCGCCTGGGGCGAAGCTTTCGCAATCTCTTCTGGGTGGCGCAAGAGGCCGTCGAAAACGTCATTCAGCACAGCCAGGCCAAGCAGTTGGCCATCGGCCTGAATCGCAACGGCGAGGAAATTCAGTTTACCATCACCGACGACGGCGAAGGCCTGGTGCGCACCGCGGGCACCGAGGATCCGCGCAAGGGCACGGGCCTCAAGGCGATTCGCAATCTCACGGGGAATACCGGCGGACGCGTCGAATACGCCCGCGACGACAACGGCTACGGCTTTCGCCTGAAACTGATCTGGGATGCCCGTTACAAGGAACTGAAATCGTAACCGGGTCGGACGAAAAGCATGAGAGAATTAGTATCGCAAGGTCTGCGTTATACGAACGGTCGCCTGGAAGTCCTGGATCAACAGGCCCTCCCCGGCCGGGAGATCTGGGTCGAAATCAACTCCCCGGACGACATGATCGAGTGCATCAAGAAACTCAAGATTCGCGGCGCGCCGGCGCTGGGTCTTGGCGCGGTGCTGAGCCTGGCGCTTTACGCCGAGGGCGGCGCGGAAAAGACCGACCTGATCGAGGCGGCCCGACGCCTGCGAGCTTCGCGCCCCACGGCCGTGAATCTGATGAACTATCTGGATCGCCTGGTCCTGGATAAGGATCCCGCCGCGCTGAACGCTCAAACCATCGCGCGGGAAGCCGAGGAAATCTTCCAGGAGGACCGGGACCTGTGCGACGCCATCGCCGCGAACGGTCGTGACCTCTTCCAGGACGGCGACGGCATTCTTACTCATTGCAACACGGGCGGGCTGGCCACCGGCGGCGTCGGCACGGCGCTGGGCGTCATTCGTCGCGCTCATGAGCAGGGCAAGCAACTGCATGTCTTCGTGGACGAAACGCGTCCGCTCCTGCAGGGCGGTCGCCTTACGGCATGGGAACTGGTCAAGCTCGGCATTCCCCATACCTTGATTTGCGATAATATGGCCGCCATGCTCATGCGCTCCGGCCGCGTTCAACATTGCATCGTGGGCGCGGATCGCATCGCCGCAAACGGCGATTTCGCCAACAAGATCGGCACCTACGGTCTCGCGGTAAACGCTCACCATCACGGCATTCCCTTTTATACGGCGGCGCCTCACACGACCGTGGATCCCGAATGCGCCTCCGGCGACGGCATTCCCATTGAGGAACGCGCGCCCGAGGAAGTGCGCGGCTTCGTTTCCGCGGCCGGTCCCGTGGTCCAATGGGGGCCCGCCGAGAGTCCCGTTTACAATCCCGCCTTCGACATCACTCCGGCGGACCTCGTGGACCGCTGGATTCTCGACACGGGTTGCTTCAATGGCGATGACGTCCGAAGCGGCGCCCTGTCAAAAAAAAAAGCCTGCCGGTCTGAACTTCGAATCCCGCGAACCCGGCGTCGGAAGCCCTGGACTTTGGAAGATGGGCCACGGAACGCACTGAATGGGTTTTGGTAGGGAAGAACCGGCACTCGACACGTATTTCCACTGACGCAAGCTGCCCAACCGTCCCCGATTCAAGATTCAATTCCGTGTCTTCTTGCATTCCGAGGCCAAATTAGATCCACGGAACTCACGGAAGGCACTGAAAGGGTTTTGGCAGGGAAGAACCGGCACTCGACGGGCGTTTCCCCCGACGGAAGCTGTCCAACCGTCCCCGATTCAAGATTCAATTCCGTGTCTTCTTGCATTCCGAGGCCGAATTTTCCCTTGACATAACATAGTATTCGTGTAGAGGCCCTTCTTTCGTTGCCCCGTTGCCCCGTTGCCCCGTT
>CAZGYS010000195.1:0-10126 GCA_964530305.1 uncultured Leptospiraceae bacterium | reverse complement strand
CTCCGGTAGTTTATCCAGCTCGGCGCGGATTTTCTCGATGTAGGCCGCGTCGTTTTCCACCAGGCCCACCTTGACGGGTTGAAATTCCTGTTCAGGCAATTCAGTCACGGGTCGATTCTAGCGGATTGGACCATTCATGCAATCGCATAATTATGTGGTTTTTTCGTCGAAAGGCGACCGACCGCGGCCGTGAAGCAGCGGCAGGTCGATGGAAATACGAATCGGGCGCGGCGCGTCGTCCCCGCCTTCCGGCGGTCGTTCCATGGACATGTTCATGGTGCCGCCCACGTCGGCCAGGCGTCGGATCATGCCCGCCGTCCCGCGTCCCGTACCGTGAGCGCGCAGGCGATAGACCGAAAGGCTCTCGAAGTCCATGCGCAAGCTTGACCCATCCCGGGAGAGCGTCCACACGGGTTTGCCCGCGCCGTATTTCAGATCATTGGTGGCGATTTCCGTGAGTACGGCGTAGAGCACGGCGATGGCGGTCTCGTCCAGGCCGGGTAGCGCGCCATGGGGTTCCGGCGCGCGAAAGTCCAGTTCGCGCCCGGCTTCCAGATAGCGTCGCAGGAGTATTAAATTTATGCCTTCCACGAAATCCTCCTCGAGCAGATCCAGATCCTCCAGACTCAACAACTCGGAACGTAATAGCCGAATGGAATCGCTCACCATGTCGTGGATTCGCCGCGCGAAATCCTCGCCCGAACCCGGGTTTTCCAGAAAGGCTTCGGCCCGCAGTTTCAGATCCGTCAACCCGGCGCCCAGGTGGTCGTGGAGATCCGCGTGGATGCGGGTTCGCTCCCGTCGGGCCGCGTCGCGAAGACTGCGCGAGAGGCCCGCGAGATTGGAAACGCGCAGGAGGAATTCGCTTTTTTCAAAGGGTTTCGTAAGGTAGTCGTTGGCGCCAGCTCCCACGGCCGCCATGAGATCTTCCGTGCGGCTCATGGCCGTCACCATGAGAATGGGCAGTTCCGCCGGGGAATAACGTTCGCGCAGTTCCCGGGCCAGAGCCAGTCCCGAGACCCGGGGCATCATTATGTCCAGCACGACGCAGTCCGGAAGAGGGCCATGTTCCAACGCTTGCCGTGCCTGGTGGGCGTCGGCGGCGTGACCCACGATGGTGTCCGTGCTTTCCAGATAACCCCGCATAACCTCCAGATTCACCGGTTCGTCGTCCACCAGCAGAACCCGCGGGGGGCCGTGGGCTTCCGGCGCCGGTTCCCCGGCCATGCTTGCCTTGCTTTCGAAAACCGCGGCCGAGGTTCCCGCGGCCGGCGGGTGTTTGCGCTCCGGGACGGCTTGCCGCCGGGCGGGAGTGGCGGG
The DNA here is from genome assembly GCA_964530305.1 of uncultured Leptospiraceae bacterium. Classification (GTDB taxonomy): domain Bacteria; phylum Spirochaetota; class Leptospiria; order Leptospirales; family Leptonemataceae; genus CAZGYS01. The sequence goes on along the minus strand of CAZGYS010000195.1, from coordinate 8,806 downwards.
CCTTGAGTCGGACGGCGCCAGGGGCAGGGTAAAACTAAAACGTGAACCGCGCCCGGGTTCGGATTCCAGGGATATTTCGCCGCCGTGCAACCGGACCAGCGAGCGCGCGATGGACAAGCCCAGCCCCGTTCCTCCGCTTTCGCGATTGGTCCCGCCGCCACCCTGCTCGAAGGCATTGAAAATTCGTTCGTGATCATCGGGGTGAATGCTCGCGCCCGTATCGCGCACGCTGATTTCCGCGCGGTCATGGGGCAGGAGGCGCGCGCCGATGGCGATTTCGCCTGCGCGGGTGAACTTAACGGCATTGTCCAGCAGGTTGTGGAGGATCTGGGTTAGGCGAGCTTCATCGCCGTGCACGAAGGGAAAATCCTCGGGCACTTCATTGCGCAGGACCGGGCCGTCCCGATTTTGCATGCCGTAACCGATGAGTTCCAGTTGCAAATCCGCCAGGGCCCGCGGGTCAATCGCCGTCAGGCGCAGCTTCACGGCATTGTTTCTTAATTTAGAGAAGTCCAGAATGTCGTTCACCAGTCCGGACAGGCGGCGCCCGCTGGCGATGATCAGGTCCAGGCGACGTTCCACCAGCGACGAGTCGGAACGTGCTTTCCTTTCGCGCAGGGAATCGGCCATGCCGATGATGCCCTGCAGGGGCGTGCGCAGTTCATGGGACGTGGATGCCAGAAAATCGTCCTTGAGTTTATCCAGGGAACGCAATTGTCGGTTCGACTCCTCCAGTTCCCCGGCCAGGCTTTCGGACAATCGCCGCGAATGCAGGATGCGCTGAGAAATCGTAAAGGCCTGCGCCAGCACGAAGACGGCGAAGCCGTACTTTGAAATATAGATGGTACCGTAAATGAAATGCAGGGCATAGAGGGCATCGTTAATCGCCGTGGCGAAAAAACACATACAGGCGATGAACAACGGTCGACTGCCGGGCAGACCTTCGCGCACGCCCGTGCCCATGATCACGGCGGCATAGATACCCAGAACCGCCACGATCGTGGTGAAGTAGGGGACAATGCGATAGTGAATGGCCGGCGGCGTAAAGGCCACGAGCAACCCGGCCGGAACGGCGCTGAGCGCCAGCAAGGACGGAAGCAGCAAGTTCCTGCGGCTCGGATAGAGATAACCCAGAAAAAAACCGCTGGCGGCGAACGTGAACAGACTGCTTAAAAGATTGATGCGGATATTGGCATTGTAGCTCAAATCCGAAATCAATTGATCAATGACTCTTTCCTCGATGCAAATAAATCGCCCGGTAATTCCCAGACACATGAAAGCGAAGAACAGCGCCGACTTTTCGCGGCGGTCCAGGCCGAACAGCATGAAGTGATACAACGCCATAAAGAAGAGCGAGCCCGCCAAGAAATACGTAAAGGCGATGTTTCGCTCCGATTGAGCCTTCAGGATTTCATGGCGACCGAGGCGTATGGAGCGAACCATGCCGCCCTCGGGAAAGGCGAAGTTCGCCGCTTCCAGAACGATTTCGCTTGCTTGCCCCAGCGGAAACGGGCGGCTCAAGATGGGGCCGAGGCCGGGTTGAAAATCGCCCGCGTCTTTGGAAATTTTGCCCAGCGAGAGCACCTCCCGTCCGTCCACCAGTACGCGATAGGCGCTGGCTATGTGCGGGATGCGCAACGCGAATTCGCCGTCGGTTCGAGGCGCGTGCACCTTGATCCGATAGGTCGCGTGGCCGTAGACGGGTAGGCGTTTGCCTTCAATGCGATAGTCGCGCCAGTCCCGGGGCGCGGACACGAGCATGATGCCCGGTTCGTTGGTCGAGGGGAGTTCGCCGCGAAACTTCTTCCAGTGAAATTCCCAGCGGCCGAACAGATCCACCATGCCCGTCTTTAAAAAAGACGGCGACCGGTTCAAGTCCAGCACACCGTCCCGGACCGGCGGCCCTTGAACATCGGCCCGCAGGGAGTTCGCGGGCCCCGTGACGAGCAGAAGAAATAAGAAGAAGCGCGCCTGGGCCGATGCTACCACGATGATGACACGGTTGACCATCCATTTCTTATTACAACCTTAATCGCCCCCGGAGGACGTCCGAAACGGCCTGAATAGGGCCCTCCGGCGCCGTTTGGGGGCGTGAAAAATTGCGACGGACAGGATTCCGGCCCGCAAAAAACTCAGTATTTTAGCGTGAGTTCCGGGGCGACGGCCCGGGAGGAAGACAGACATGCAGAAGATTCGAATTTTCTTTTTATCCATAGTCACGTATTGCCTGATGCGCTTTCTCGGGTTCACTTCCCGCCTGGTCCACGAGGAGGGCAAGGAGCATCTACTGGAACTGATTCGCGCGGATCGGCCGACGATCTTTTCCTTCTGGCACAATACGCTCTTCTGGGTGTCCTACTATCATTATCGCTTTATTGTGAAGGCCGGCGTTTATATCAATGTTCTGGCAAGTCAATCCGGCGACGGGGCCATCATCGCCGGGGCGGCGGAGATGCTGGGTACGGGAACCGTGCGAGGCTCCACCAGCAAGGGCGGTCGTCAGGCTCTGCGTCAGTTGATGATCAACATGACCCAGAAATCGCAATCGACCATCATCACGCCCGACGGTCCCCGGGGACCCATCTACCAGGTGCAGCCGGGTATCATCCTGCTGGCGCGCACCGCTAAAGCTCCCGTACTTCCCTTCGGCTTCGCCGCGGATCGCTACTGGGCCATGAAGTCCTGGGACGGCTTTCAGGTTCCCAAGCCCTTCGCGCGCATCGCGCTGGTTATCGGCGAGAAGCTGGAGTTCGACGATCCAAAGGAATCCGCGGAAGAGGCTCGCCAACGCGTCGAGACCGCCCTGCTGGACGTCCGCGACCGCGCCCGCGAGGCGCTGAAGAAAGCCATGGAGAAGTAGGTTTTCTTCAGGTGGCGATTTAGCGTTGCTGGTCGGCGAATTTGTAAATTTCGGTGATCAGTTCCTGTAACCGCTGATCGTCTTTGCTCCGTAGCATTGGTAAGTTTTTGACAATGTGTTTTTCCAAAACTGAAGGAGCGATGAATTGACTCGCTGAATGGGCGCTGTGTGGTATTTCTGCGTATTGGGCGTAATGCTGAAGGAAACTGTTTAAGGCCGTTGGAGAGGTCTCGAAAAGGCGATCGAGGTAATCGTTCACTGCTTCAAAATTAGCTGCATGTCGCCAACCGAAGAGTAAAGAGTTCGGAGCATCGGATACCTCTGCCGCATAAATATTTTTAACCTCCTTCTCACTAACAACTAACCTTACGTGGAGTTGGCCTGCAAGTATTCTGCACGCGTCAAGGTTCTTGCTCTCTCTGTAGAACTGCGCGGCCACAGCCAGGAAACTATCGGAAGTACGGTTGGAAGCGATTGTTTTCAATAAGTATGTTAATTGCTTTTCCTTCAGCTTGTTGTTTAATAAATATGGACTAACGACATGTGAGGCTCGAGTTTTTCCGATTGAAATAAAAATATCTTCGTACGGCAAATTGCGAGCAAGGATTCCGTAGGCGATTAATAACTTGTCGCCCATTCCTTCCTGGTCCCGCTTAATCAGGGATTCCAAGCGTGCGATGATGGCTTCCTTCAGGTCATCGCGTTGATTCTCAATTTGCTCTTGTATGTGTTTTGCGAGGGATTCTTCTTCTCCGCGCTTGGCCATCCTGAACATTGCTTGCTCGCCTGGAGGAGTCAGAATTTGCGGGAGACGATCGCGGTAGAAATAATTTGCGAAATATTCACTATTCGTTATTCTGCGATGCGAGTGCGCATAACTTTTGCGAAGGAACAGGAAATCCATTAGTCTAATCTCTTCTTCATTCACGGAGACGGACGAAGCGAGCAAGTTACGCAATCTCTCTTGTCTTGCCGCTGGTTCCTTCATCTGCTCACCCATTGTGAGTGTTTTGTCCGGTCCCCACACCGCATCTTTCGGAGGATCGAATTGTTCACCTTTCAATAATTTATGACGATTCGCCGCAATCCAAGAATAGAGGCGGGGGTTTGTGGCCTCTATTGTGCACAGGCCATATATATCGGCTGGCTCTACATATCGTGCGGGCGAACGAACTTTCTCAAAGAGATGCCTACCAAATGACTTTAATAGTCTCGGGGTTCCGAGTAAGGGCCTGATGAGATTAATGAGTCGGCCTATCGTGGCCGCATTCTTAAATGAAGCCTCTTCTGGTAAACCTGCTATCGCGCGTGAGGTTGTAGTTGTGAAATATATCTGCCATTTTTCAAAATCCAAATCTGGAATCGTAACATTAATATGCAGAAATTTCTCAAGGCTTGAATCATCGCGTGTTCGCATAATCAGTCCACCAGTGTAACTAGTTTAGGTTCTTCTTGATTCAATAGTTCATTCGGCGATGCGGCGATCACGTAATGAATTCGTTTGGCATTGCCGACTACATCCATCAGGCGGAGTAGATGGTAGCGAATTTGTAGACTGCAGCGATCTAAATCGTCGATGAAGATAAGTACATTCATGTCTCTGAATGTCGCATAGCTCTCCAGCATCGCGCGCAATTCCTCTACCGTCTTCGTTCTTTGGAAAAGCTCCATAACGGAAGCGAGCTTGAGCTTCAGGTTTTCGCCGATTCCGTAAATGAGTCGGAGATAAAGTTCCGGCAGGTTATGTAATCCGGGCAGAAAACAATCCTTGCCGATGGCATCGCTGATGGTTTGAAAAAATGCGGTGGTAAGTTCAGTTTGATTCTTGTAAAGGAACGGATGAAAGTCGACGATCTCCACATTCGCATTTTTTTCGAAGAGAGCTTCTCGCAGAATCGAGAGCACGGACGTTTTTCCGGAACCGCTGGAGCCATAAAGAACTACACGTCTCCCCGGTAGGTCGACACCCTTCTGAAGAGCAAGGGCTCGTTCAAGTTCACCGGCAATCGCCGTATATCCGAGAAGGTCCTCCGCGGCGGAATTGATCGGTTGCTCATCCAGGGAAAACGGACTTGAAGAGTCCGGCTCTTCATCAGCCGACGTTTTCGATTCAGTGTTCTCCGGTTGTTCTTCCGGACTCACCGTGAGGCGTTGTTGAATCAAGATGTACAGAGATGTCAGGCCGACGGCAAGAACGACAAAATCGCCTGGGAAAATATAGGCGGACTGAAAGTCATGCCAGTGTCGAATCAAATGAGCAATCAGAGCCGCGAGCAACCCGTAGTGAAAGCCGTGAAATGAATATTGGAAAAAGAACGGGGTTTTGATCAGATTTGGAAGAAGAGTCCAATATAGCGAGATCATTACGCCAAAAATAATGGAGACGCCTGCTATCCAGAAAAGGAGAAAACCGAAGCTCTCGGAGAGCGGTGTGTACAGTATGATGCTCAGAGTGGATGACGTGGTCGAACCGACTAATTTGTGAATCCAGTCCAGCGCAAAAACGAGTCCCAGCAGTGACAAAATGAAAACAAGAAAGAACGGGCCAAGGTGGAGTTTGCGTGAACGTTTGAAGTAGCGAGTAACTTTTTCTAAGAATGCTTTCATGGAGTGGATTTAGAATTAAACTACATGTGCACTTATTATTGTCTATCCAGTAATTGTTGAAAAACGCCAATCTTCTCTCTATTCAGCCCCTCGGTCCAGGATGAAAATCGGCTTCGGGGTCTGTAAAACTTCTTGTCTTCCCGAGCGGCGATTCGCAAAATATGTCCGTGAATCAGAAAGTCCTCGATGCGGTCCGACAAGCCGTGAGTGAAGAGTTTCCCGAAGGCCACATTGTACACAATGAGGGTGACCTTCCGGATAACACCATGTATTTCGTCTTCTCCGGAGAAGTCGGCATTTACAAGCGACGTCCCGAGGGAGAGATCGAATTGATTCGATTGGGGCCCGGTAAGTTCTTCGGGGAAATGGCCTTGATTCACGAGCGGCCGCGTCTGGCCACGGCTCGCGTCATATCTCCCACGGCCAAACTGGCCCTCATGGACCGCGCCATACTTTTGAAACTGGCCGGGTCCAGTCCCGAATTCATCTTCTATTTACTGCGTCATGCCGTAGAGCGTTTGCTGGCGGCGGAGGACAAACTCCAGCGCGTGCGTGAGGAAATTCAGCTCTTAAAAAGCGGCGGCTAAACGATCCCATGTCCCTGAATATTTTTGAATACGTCAACAACCTGGCCATCGCCATTCGCAATCGCGGAGAGAACATTTTCGAGCAGGGCGATGAGTCCGACGGGCGTATGTATTTCGTGGCCGAGGGGGAACTGGCCGTGGTGCGCGAAATCGACGGCGAAACCCATGAGTTGAACCATCTCTACACCGGGGATTTTTTCGGAGAGATGGCCATCCTGAACAAGCAGCCTCGCTCGGCCACCATCAAGGTCGTTTCATTGCAGGCACGACTGGGCTTTTTGGACGAAGAGATGTTCATGAAAATCGCCCTGATCAATCCGGTCTTTCATTACTCGCTGCTCAAACTCGTCATCCAGCGACTGGGCAAGATCGAGGACGACATCGAAATCGAGCTGGCGGACTTGAAAGAGTTAAAGGGCTGACGCCGCTCACTCGAAAAGCAATCCCTGACCGTCCGGATACAGATGATCGACCGTGCAAGGGATGTCGGCGGCCAGCATGAAGTCCCGCAGATGCGTAGCGGCCCTGGAGCGATGACAGTTTTCATGGCGTCCGCACGCGCAGAGCAATACTAGATTCTTGTCTCGGCTCGCCGCTAATTCCATCACCAGTCGGGCCCCATCGTCGGGTGCCGCCAGTTCCACGGGCCCGCCGCGAAAATTCCTGTTGCCGTATTGCTCCACGTGGCGGTAGTCCGGAAAGGCCCGAGCCAATTCCTCGCGATTGAATTCCGGACGAGCGCGACTGTAGGGACTATAGCGTACATCGATGAGCAGCCCGTTCAGTGAGCGGGTCCGGGCCAGCAGAGCTTCGCGGCTCCATTTCGAGTAACCGATGGTATGGATTATGCGTGGGTTCCGTGCATTCATAAGGGCGCGAGCCCATGAAGTCTCGTCGTCACGCCGCATCGTCAAGTAAATCCCCTTATTGTCGATAAGATTGGTGGAGGCGATTCATGCGAAGCCCTTGCAAACGAACCGGAACGGGAGCCCTGCTCATGGGCGGGCTTTTGCTGTTCATGATTCCCGCGGCATCGAATGCCATGATCGTTACGTGGACCGTGAAGAAGCCCCATCGTGAGGCTTACATGCTCGCGATTCGTCCCGTCTATACCGCGAATAAACGAATCGATGAAACAGCCATGAAGCGCAAGGGAATCGATTTCGTGCGTGAATACTGGGCCGGGCGGCGTAGCAGACTATTCGGCGCCACGGGATATCGGCCCGCGAAGATTCAGTTGCCGGGACGCGGAAACAGGCCGACGGTTTTCAACGTGGACCTCTATGACGCGGGTTGTGGAACAGCCGTCACCGTCGTGAATGCTCACGGGAAGAAAGTAAAACTGAGTCCGGCCATTCGCCGGGCCGTCCGCAAGGATGTTCTTCTTCGCAAGAAAATGGGCAAGCTGAGGTCCGACCCGAAACATCCGCTGACGAAATTCGGCTTTGATCGCTATACCCCCTGGTGGCATTTTGTCGGGCAGGGTCCCACAGAGCGTCTGGCCGGTTTCCTATTCAAGAACGGAATTTCTTACTATGTTTACGAGCCGGGCGATCCCGCGAACCGCGAACCGGGCTTCTAATGTTTTCGCGGCATAAGATTCGTAATTGAATTATTTTAATAAAAAAAATTAGCCTTCTCCTGGGGGAGCCTTGATTTGTCTTGAAGTATCGCCGTCGGCGGGGCAGGCTTCGAAAATGGAGCAAGGTATACGCATCGCCGAAAATTCCGAAACCGTCGTGGAAGCCCGCGTGACCATGGGAGAAAACGGCCCGGTCCTGGAGCTGGTCAAGGTTCATCCGCCTCGGCCTCTGGATCATTCGGGGGGCGATGATACGAAAACAGGCATCGCGGGACTGTTCCTGGACTTGTTCGGCATGGGTGAAATCGCCGAAGCCCTGGAAATTTTTCTGCGTGCTTCGGACGACACGAAATACCCCGCGCGACGGGAAGGTTATACGGCCGCCTGGGACGAACTTCCCGCCGGCGAATATTTACTGTTGGCTGATTTGAAGGAAGGCGGCGGTTCGGCGAGCGAAGGCTTGCCTTTGACCCTGACCGCCGGAACCCATGGAGGCGGCGCGACGGTGCGCATGGATTCCGGTGTACCGAAAGTCGTCGACGGCGAAATCGCCGCTGCTCCCGGGCCGCCCGCCGCTCCGCCCGCTCCCGGGGCCGCGCCGAAATCCGCGCCGGTCGCTCCCCTGGTGATCTATCCGACCATGGTCGTTGACTATGAAATGGGTGCTTTAACTCAGCTGGCCCGCGAAAGTGATCCGCGCTTTCTACTGGATCCGGAAGCGCTCGCCGACAAGAACGAATTGATCATCGAAAGGACTGGAAGGCCCGTGGGCAGTACGCGCTGGTCCCTGGGGCGCGGCGGCTGGATCATCCTGGGGTTCGACAATGGCTTTATCTCGGACCGCGATTATAATATTCGCTTTCGCGAGACCGGCAATATAACCGAATGGGTTCACGTCTGGGTGGCCCAAACTATTGATGCGGAGAACCCGGTAATTTATGACCCGAGTACGGGGCCTTACGCTTATTTGAACAACGTGCGCCTGGCCAATGAGACCGATCCGGACCAACTAAAACAGGCAACGAATCCCGAGCAAAGACCGGCCTGGGTGACGGCGAACTGGAAATACGTGGGCGCGGTGCGGGGCAGCGGCGGAACCGCTACGGGAGGCAATCTCGTCGACGGGCCTCATCTGGGTAATGTTCCTTTCGGCAGATACAAATACATGCT